>NZ_AJXD01000017.1:0-196008 GCF_000264725.1 Acinetobacter sp. HA
CATGCTTCTGCAATTGCTCAACCATCAAATAGAAAGTTGACCATGAGATGCCTGTGTATCGCTTGAACTGAGGATCAGAAAGCTTGTTTGAATCGATGTATTTCATCCGCAGTTTATGCACGAATGCCAAGAAATCCGGAGTGCAAATATTAACCAAAAAGAAGATCGTTTTTTGATTTATGAAAGAGATCTGCTGTAAATATAAAATTTAAGTTTAGATCTAAGAATTATGTATTCTGGGTTTTTGAAATGCCTGATTTCAATGACAAGACCCTATACCTCGCATATATGTCTCATCATTTAAGTAAGCTATAAGCCTATTAACAGGAAAGCTAGAAAAATGTAGATTTTTTATTTTATTAAATTTAAACAAACTAGATTAAATTTCCGGTGTAATTGACTTTTAATAATCCGTAATTGAAATAGGTAGCTTATAACTAGATGATTATGTAAAAAATTCGTTAAGACTTTTCTGATTACCGCTTACCGGGCTGGTCTACCATCGAGGTAGGTCTTGTATGAAGCAACTGTTATCATATCTATCCGGCGCATGCAGCTTTCGGCGGTTATAAAAATCAGCTATTGACCGAGAGAACCACAAAATGATGCTGGATCATTTCAGTAAACCAAAAATCTACTGGTCAGTTATTTAACCAAGCCAGCCGGTTTCTTCTAAATTTCATTGAAAAGCGGACTTTGGTTCGCTTTTTTTAAAGATATCATTTCCAAAGATGGCGAAATTGCGATATACATCACATCAGATGATTAAAAGTATGAATCAATTGAAATTTAACTTTATCGGAAAGTTAAAAAAAGTATGAAATTGATTTTACATTTTGAAAAATTATGTTTATAAGTAAATGGTGGTTTTTTAATCAAAACAACAATAGACACTCAGGAAGAGTGAACTACAGAAGCGTATTTATATAATGGTGAAACAGGAGTTTTAACAATGCTTCAGCTTTTGAAAAAAATATTTTGCTTGCACATTTATGAATATCAACACATGGAAGAAATTGGCACACAGCGAGAATGTCGCAAGTGTGGTATCAGTAAAGATTAATACCTACCCCCCAGAAAAGTGAGCATTTGCTCACTTTTTTATGCCTGAAATTAAGAATATTCCGTTAAAATATGGCATTGTTAAAACGTCAATGGGGGGCATAATGACTAAAGACTTTCAGGCTGAAACTTATATTGTTGATGAAAATCTCGCAGATACCTTACATTGGCTTAGTCTACATCAGGAAAGTTTCGAGTCACTGCATTATGATGCCATTACTCAGACACTTACAGTAGAACATGCCAATGGCAGTGATGTCATTCGGATAGGGGATTACCTCAATGCGAAATATGGCATCCTGATTACGGCACACAATTTTGCTGACACTTCTAACTTCGATCAAAAATAATCTATTTACGTGATTGGAGTTGAATCTGACCTGATAAATAGAAAATCTTTAATTAAAAAGGTTTATGAAGTAAAAAATAAATAAATTTTAAACTCATATCATAAAGCCCACCTAAGGCGGGCTTTATTAACTTCAGAATCGATTTATTCCTATTCACGGTGATTGCCATGAATATTCTGATTTTGCAGATCTGCTCGATGCTGTTTATTTAAAACCCGTTCATCCTGCTCGTGCTGATTGTTCTTAGGCGAATTGACTGGCCCATGCTGCTGAGGTTGCTGCTGTTGCTGAATTTGATTCTGGTGTTCATTTTGCAGCTGTTCCAGTAACTCTTGATTTGGATTTTTTGATGACATCATCGTCCCTCCATTTCATTTCTGAGACTATTTAAATTTATGCCACAGTCTGAAAATAAGGTGTGTAAGGCTTTTTAAGGGAATCTGTGACACCAGGTAAAAATAGACAATTATCTGGATTTAGAAAGTTGTTCCTGAATCGACCAATCGATATGTACCTGTACAACTTCATCATGTTGAGCGCGAGAGTTTTGCAAGGCCTGAATAATCGCTGGATTAAATGGCGCATTGCCTAAACCAATAGCAATATTGCGCATAAAGCTTTGATAACCGGTACGCCGTAGCGGACTACCTTCTGTTGAAGCTAAAAAGGTGGGCTCATCCCATTGCCATAAATCCAGCAGGCTGGCCTGATCCAGTCCATTCCGTGGATGAAAGTCTGCAATGGTCGTCGTCTTGGCAAAGCTGTTCCAGGGACAAATCAACTGACAGTCATCACAACCAAATACCCGATTACCAATGCCACGACGAAGATCTTCAGGAATAATGCCTTTATACTCAATGGTAAGATAGGCAATACAGCGCCGTGCATCCAGCATATACGGCTCAACAATCGCCTGTGTCGGGCAGATATCGATACAGGCCGTACAAGAACCACAGTGTTTGGTCGTCGGTTCATCAAATGGCAGTTCCAGTGAAGTAAACAGTTCGCCGAGTACAAAGAAGGAACCGGATTTTTTATGAATCAGCAGCGTATGTTTACCAGTCCAGCCCATACCGGCATTTTCAGCCAGAGACTTTTCAAAAACGGGTGCTGAATCGGCAAAAGGACGTGATTCAAATTCTCCGACTTTTTCTTTGATTTTAGCTGACAGCATTTTTAGCCGACCACGCATGGTCTTGTGATAATCACGACCACGGGCATAGCGGGCAATAATTGCAGAATTTGGTGCATCGGGAACCATTCTCGGTTCAGGTGATTCGACTAGATAATCCATACGCACACAGATCACAGAGCGAGTATTTGGAATTAATAGTGTTGGATTAGCACGTTTGTCCAGATTTTCTTCCAGAAATTTCATATCGCCATGATAACCACGCTCCAGATATTCCTGCAGACGTGGCAATTCTGCTTGAGCATCCGGCCGGGCAATGACACAATCAGAAAAACCCAATTCCAGCGCTTGTACTTTGATCCATGCTTTGAGGGCTTCTGGATCCTCTTGAAAAACCTGAATTTGCGCGGGAGAATCGGGTGTAGTCATAAACCGGGAACAGGGAATAAAAAATGCAGCAACAAGTTTACCATAGCCCCGTTTATCATAGCCAAAGTATTCAAGCCTGGGAGCAGCGCTGGTTTGCTAAAAAAAACAGTTCTTATGGTCTGATGCAGCAAGTCGCCTGGAGCATTGTGCAGTGCCTGATTCCTTTATTTATTGAAGAAAATGTTCAAAAGGTCGCGGTCTGTTGTGGGCAGGGTAATAATGCCGGAGATGGATATCTGGTCGGGAAGTACCTACAGCAGGCTGGTTTTGAGATAGAGATTTATGCAGCAGAAAAGGGTGGTTCACAGGATCTGGCTTCGGCGAGTCAGGAAGCACTTGATGCATGCATAAAAGTCTATCCGCATTTTGATTTTCAGACTGAATATGATGCCTATATTGATGCGTTATTTGGGATAGGTCTTAACCGTGATCTGAATGACACATGGCAACAGATGATTCTAAGGATTAATGCTCAAAAGGGCTTAAAAATCGCAATCGACATTCCAAGTGGTCTCCATGCTAATACTGGGCAACCTTTGCCAGTCGCTATTCAGGCTGATTATACTTACACGGCACTGGGGCTTAAAACAGGTTTGTTTACCGGGCAGGGGAAAGCCTATGCTGGGCAGGTAGAATGTATATCTGCAATTCCAATCGATGCTGAATTGAAACCTGTTGCTCAATTATCTGGTACTCACATCCATTTACCCAAACGTCAGGCCTTTGGACATAAGGGCAGTTATGGACATGTACTGGTGATTGGCGGTCATGCTGATATGGGCGGGGCGGTAATCATGTCAGCTGAAGCTGCATTTGCAGCAGGAGCGGGTAAAGTGACTGTTATTTGTGATGCTAAACATCATACGGCAATCCTTTCACGGGCACCAAATATCATGCTCAAAGATATGAATGCCCTAGATGAAGATCAGCGTGATAATCTGTTACAGCAAGTAGATGCCGTTTGTTTTGGTATGGGCTTGGGACGTGATCTCTGGGCTGAACAGCAGTATCAGTTCTGGTTTAGTGCCATTCAGCAATCTCAGCTGGAGATCGTACTAGATGCAGATGCGCTGTGGTTCCTGGCAAAGCGCCCAGAACAATTAAATCCACGAACTTATTGCACCCCTCATCCGGGCGAAGCAGCAACCTTATTAGGATATAAAACTCAAGATATCGAAGCTGACCGAATCGCTGCCATTCATACCTTACAGCAGAAATTCAAAGGACAGTGGGTCTTGAAAGGCTCGGGCAGTCTGATTCTGGAAGATCAGCTGTATATCTGTACTGCGGGTAATCCGGGTATGGGCACTGGAGGGATGGGCGATGTACTGGCTGGCATGATTGCCAGTCTGAAAGCCCAGTTCCATGAGAATATTCATCTGCATGAAATCGTGACTTTACATGCCTTGGCCGGAGATGAGTTGGCAAAATATGGTCAGCGTGGTTTGCAGGCACAGGATATGAAACAAGCCATTTATAAAGTGGTTAATCTTTAGGGAAGTCATGATACAGGCCGCGAAACTGATTATTTCAGGAACAGTGCAGAAAGTAGGCTATCGAAATTGGTTTGCAGTTCAGGCAGTAGAACTGGAATTAAAAGGCTATGTACAAAATCTGCCAACTGCACCGGTAGAGGCTGTAGTGGTTGGAGATGAGAGAAAAATTCAAGAGATGATTATACGTAGTCAAAAGGGACTAATTTATGCAGATTTGGCTGATATTCAACAACTTGAATTAAATCCTGCTGAATATCAGTTTGAAAATTTTCAGATCAAATATTCATATAATGATTAACGACGTCTGCTGACACGGCTACGCCCACGTGCCATACCTCCAAGCGCATTTAACACAGCCATCTTGCTCATGCTACCCGAAGCATGGGCATGACAGATTGCCGCAGCCAAGGCATCCGCTGCATCCTGTTGGGGTTTGATGCTGAGGTTTAAAATTTTCATGACCATCATCTGTACCTGCTCTTTTTCTGCCGCGCCGTAGCCAACGACAGACTGCTTGATCTGACGTGCCGTATATTCAGCGACTTGCAGATCCAGATTAACCAATGCTGCAATGGCTGCACCACGGGCCTGGCCGAGTTTCAGGGCAGAGTCCGGGTTTTGTGCCATAAAGACCTGTTCTACGGCCGCTTCTGTCGGACCATAGAATTTAACAATACGTTCAACCCCGGCAAAAATTCGCTTTAATCGCTCAGGCATTTCCGCAGTTTCCGTTCTGATGGTTCCTGCATCCACAAAAGACAGTTTGGAACCTTCTTTTTGAATAATGCCATACCCTGTAAGACGTGAACCTGGGTCAATCCCAATAATTAATGACATGCCTGCACTTTAAAAATAAAATAATGCCCATATTGTTACATAAGCGTATCAAAAAAGCTTGATCCTGATGAAGCAGTTGATTACATCCTTAATTATTGAATAGAGATTAGATTAATTTTCATGAAATTATTTCTTATTATCATTGCTGGCGTAATCCTGGAAGTATTTGTGTGGATTGGCGTGGGCGACCTCGTCGGGAGCATGTGGTACGTCTTTTTCTGGTTTGTGGCCGCATTCTTTATCGGTATGAACCTGATTCGCAAATATGCCACCGGACTCATGCCGCAGATGCAACAAATGCAAATGGGCCAGATGAGTGCCGATCCGGCCATGACCGATAATCTGCCGAAAATTCTGGCTGGGTTTTTCCTGCTGATTCCAGGTCTGATTACAGACGTGCTGGCGGTATTAATGCTGATCCCGGCTGTACAGCAGGCATTTAAAGCAGCGATGATGAAAGTCATGATGAAACGCCAGCAAGCCATGATGGAAAAAATGATGGGTGGCATGATGGGCGATATGGGCGGCGCTCAAGGTCAAAATCCATTTGCAGAAATGATGCGTCAGATGCAGGAAATGCAAAATCAGCAAGGTGGTCGTGGCGATTCAACCATTATTGATGGTGAAGCACGTGAAGTGACGCCAGAGGCGAAAAAGATTGAAATGAAAGATGTGAATCCAAAATAATTTCGATTTACATTTATGCAGCCGGATCCCATGATTCGGCTTTTTTATGTGAGTAAATTAAGATAAAAGTACTGCGAAAATTTAAACAAAAGTTATAATGCTGCGGTTTTAGTCATCGCTAATAGAAGAAATATGTCTTTGTTGTTAACCATTTGTGGTTTGCATTTTATTGCTCAACTGAGCCCCGGACCGGACGTCCTGCTGATTGCACGAAGTGCAGCATCTACTAATCGTTCCAATACCTTAAAAATTATTGCCGGCATTTCGGCTGGGATTGTGGTTTGGGTGGTACTGACCCTGGCTGGTTTTACCGTGCTGATTGATCAATTCCCCTGGATTCAGCAAGTACTCATGATTGTGGGTGGAGCATTTCTGGCAAGAATGGGCTGGGCGATGCTCAAAGGCGGATTACAGGCATTTAAACAGCGCCATGAAGCCAGCGATGATCAAATAATGATGAATGAAGCGAAAAATTATTTTACTTTGGGTTTATTGACCAATCTGTCTAATCCCAAAACACTGATTTATTTTAGCAGTGTTTTTTCATTGGCCCTCAGCTCATCAGCTTCAGATTATCTGAAATCACAGCTGGCAGTGATTATTCCACTACAAACTTTCCTGACTTTTGCTTTGCTGATGCTACTCATCTCTCAGCCGAAAATCAAAGTGCTGTACCAACGTGCAGGCAACTATATAGATTTGATTTCGGGCATACTGTTCCTGATCTTTGCAATCTGGCTTTGGTATGACGCATTGGTTTTAATGAATTAAGAAGATCAATCCTGACGAGAGAGATCTTGGTCAACTAAAATAGGGGAAACAGTAGTTTCCTCTTTTTTTTCATCTGTTTTTTGTGAAGAGCTATAACGGTTTGGTTTTAACGTGGCTTCTGTATTTTCTGAACCTTGATAACTGCGACTGCGGTTCGCACGTTCTCTTAAACCACCTTTGCGAATTAACTGCACCATACTCAAAACCTCTACAAGACTTGTATTATTGTAAATCAACTGGGCAGAGCATTGCGGAATTTCTAAGATATATACCTAGTCTTGCAAGAATCAGTGTTTATAAAATGATGCGGCCTGATACTGAATATCAGGCCCCTGAGGAAAATGAACCATGAAAATCATCACTGTTTGAATTAAGAAGATTGTTTTACTTCGAGTTGTAATGCATTGAAAATAGTGTCTTTGGTGGGTACATCCTGTTGGGCTTGTGAAGAGACATGAACCACTTTAAATATGACTGCTGCAGCTAAGCAGGCCAATAGGCACAACATCCAGAAACTATAAGGACTTCTGATGCTGTGTGAGCCACAAGCTGGACATGAGGTATCGGTAGATGAAACAGCTTTATTGCAGCATGCACAATGATATTGATACTGCATATTCTTCTCCTTATTTTACTAGTTTTTATGGTTATTATTTTTAAACATCAATTTTGAATTGTGTGTTTATATTATGTGAGGAAATGTTTGTATTCGATAGTGCATCGTGAGATTAAACATGTAAGCAATTGTGGACAATGTTTTATCCAGAAAGAATTTTAATTTATTTAAATCATCTGATGATGAACAGAATTCCCTCTAAAAATTCTTAATGACTCTATTCAAGCATATCGCCTATTTAACGTAATCTCTAAATTGCAGACAGCCTGCATAAAGCAGGCTGTTTTTATTTAATTCAAATGATTACTGACCTGAACGAATGATGTAGTCAAATGCAGACAGTGATGCTTTCGCGCCTTCACCTGTGGCGATGATGATCTGCTTGTAAGGTACTGTGGTGCAGTCACCCGCAGCAAATACACCTTTCACATTGGTTTCATTGCGCTCGTTAATCACAATCTCACCGCGGTTGCTTAACTCAACTTTGGTTTCTTTCAGGAAATCCGTATTCGGTAACAAACCGATCTGAACGAAGATCCCTGCAAGTTCAACCGTATGTTCTTCATCGGTCGCACGGTCTTTGTATTTCAGTGCAGTTACCTGTGAACCATCACCCACTACTTCTGTTGAAAGCGCATTCTTGATCACCGTGGTGTTTGGCAAGCTGTTCAACTTGTCCTGAAGTACCTGATCCGCACGAAGTTTGGTATCAAATTCCACCAGGGTGACATGCTCAACAATACCAGCAAGGTCGATTGCAGCTTCTACACCTGAGTTCCCCCCACCAATCACCGCAACACGTTTGCCTTTGAACAATGGACCATCACAGTGTGGACAGTAGGCAACACCACGGGTTTTGTATTCCTGCTCACCCGGAACATTCATCTCTCTCCAGCGTGCACCAGTCGACAGAATCACGGTTTTAGATTCAAGCTTGGCACCATTTTCTAAAGTCACTTCAACCAGACCGTTGGCAGTTTCATCTGCACCCTTGATGTCAGATACACGTTGCAGGTTCATGATGTCGACACCATATTCACGTACGTGGGCTTCCATCTCGGCAGCAAATTTTGGACCTTGGGTCTTTTGCACTGAAGTGTAGTTCTCAATGTCCATGGTATCCATGACCTGACCGCCCATACGTTCAGCCACGATCCCGGTTTTGATGCCTTTACGCGCTGCGTAGATTGCAGAGGTATTTCCCGCAGGACCACCACCAATCACAAGAACATCAAACGCTTCTTTGGCATTCAGCTTTTCCGCATCTTTGGCAGCAGAATCCGTATCCAGCTTGGCAATGATTTCTTCCAAAGTCATACGACCCTGACCGATGTGTTCATTGTCCTGGAACACCATAGGTACAGCCATGATTTTACGTTCTTCCACTTCTTCCTGGAAGAAAGCACCATCGATCATGGTTGCTGTTGTACCCGGGTTATAGATAGCAATCAGGTTGAGTGCCTGAACCACATCCGGACAGTTATGACAGCTTAAAGAGACAAACACATCAAAGTCAGACTTGATTCCTAAACCTTTGATCGATTCAAGAGCTTCATTCGATACTTTCGGTGCATAACCCGAAGTTTGCAGCAATGCCAGAATCAGCGATGTGAACTCATGACCCATTGGCAGGCCTGCGAAGAAAACACGAGGCTGTTCACCGGCTTTAGCCACACCAAAACTTGGTGCACGTTTGTTGGTACCATCAAAACGGGCAGTCACTAAATCAGACAGTGCAGCGATTTCTTCTACAAGTTCTTTGATTTTTGCAGATTTATCTGAAGCATCTAAAGTGGCTACCAGTTCGATTGGTCCTTCAAGGCGCTCTAAAAGGGTTTTTAATTGGGCTGCTGTATTTTGATCTAACATTGCTAACGTCTCCAAAGGAGTAATAATTTATTCGATGAAAGAATATTAAGTGAAATAGATGAATAGGTAAAACAGGTAGTTTTTATTTATTCAATCGGAAATTTAGATGAAATGGGAATTTCATCATTGATATCAAGCTTATATTGGACTAATAATGGAATTTTCAAGTGATCTAGCAGTATTGTGATAATTTTCAGTTAAGATGAATCTGCTTCAATCGAGTGAGTAAAATAATGGAACTTCAACGCGGAATTTATCAGCATTACAAAGGTCAATTATACCAGGTCCTGCATGTCGCCATGCATAGTGAGACTGAAGAAAAGCTGGTGGTTTATCAATGTCTATACGGTGACTATTCAATCTGGGTGCGTCCACTCAGCATGTTTACTGAGGTGATAACTTTAGATGACGATCGTGAATTAGAGCGCTTTAAACTGATCACAGCACTATAAAACCTAATCATTTGAATAAGAGAGTAGAGCGTGGAACACATAAGTCATTTTCAAAACTATGTTCGTGAATTATATGCTCGCTTTAGTGCGCATGATGCTGGTCTGAGTGATCGGTTACAGCGCTATCGTAATATCGAACCTGCATCAGCGCAGTTTCTCTCTATACTTATTCGTGCACAACAGTCTAAATGTGTGCTTGAGCTCGGAACATCTACAGGTTATTCCACTTTATGGTTGGCCGAAGCTTTATCAAGCACGCAAGGTCACATGGTGACTCTGGAAATTGATGCAGAGCGCTCGAAAGAAGCCCAGCTACATGCTCAACATTTAAAGCTGGACAGTCATATTGATTTTCAGGTAACAGATGCATTGGATTATTTACAATCCTGTCAGCAGCAGTTCGATTTTATTCTGCTGGATGCTGAGCGTGATGCTTATGTTGAATATTGGAGCTACCTGCCGCAATTGTTGCAACAGCAGGGTGGGTTACTTGTAGTGGATAATGTGCTTTCTCATGCAGAACAGGTGGCAGTATTCAAAGCATTGGTCGATCTGGATAAGCGTTTTGTATCTTCTACAGTCGATATCGGTGCAGGCTTACTCCTGATTACTTTTCAATAATAGTTTCGAGTAAATAGTCCGTTTTAATCACTGTAAATCCGGGTAAAATTAAGATCATATTCCAGGTATTTTTTCACAAAGGCCGCCTTGTCATGACGCCTGAGTAAATTGTCATAAATATATTCGGGCACTGGATGATAGAGCTCGGTTAAACCATTGTCATAGAAAATTTTAAGATGGCGGCTTGAAGGATTATATTTCCAGGAAATTACTGTTAAAAGTAGAGCCATACTACACCTCCAATAGACAGGAAGATTTAGATTTAATTCTTATTGGTCTATCTCTTGAACTTAATTCAAGGGCACTGAGTTCTATATAGTTGCTTTGTAAATTTATTCTCTTTCTCACCCTTTCCAAGATGATCAATTCAATCAATAGCTCAGGGTAAAATCTTCATCAAGAAACGATACATTTCAATTAAGCAAAAAATATGCAAACTCTTGATACCTGTTGCAAGAAAATGCTACAAAAAATTTAAAGTAGTTAAAAAAAACTGCTTTAAGATGAGGGGAAAACAATAACGAAGCAGAGTTATTTCTACATGCAATTATTTAAGTGCTCCCACTGCCATCAACCTGTTTATTTTGATAATAATTACTGTACTGCATGTCAACATCTGCTGGGGTTTGATAGCTCAACCATGTTGATGGTGGCTTTAGAATCCAATGCAGATGGATCAATACTGACAGAACCAGATACACAGGCCAAATACCGTTATTGTGCTAATGCCGAGTATGCGGTGTGTAACTGGGTAATTCCGCAAGAAGATCCGCATGACTTCTGTCTGGCTTGTCGCCTGAATCGTGTGATTCCCAATTTAAATGAACCCCAGTATCGACTGCGTTGGCATAAAATTGAACTCGCAAAACATCGCCTGGTTTATTCTTTATTGCGCTGGAAGTTGCCGTTGCAGTCTCGGCAGGAAAATCCTGAATCTGGTTTAGCTTTTGATTTTAAGGCCAATCCAAATAGTCCGGATGAACCTAAAGTCATGACTGGACATGATAATGGAGTGATTACCCTTAATATTGCAGAAGCAGATGATGTCGAACGTGCCATGGAACGCAAGAATATGGAGGAGCTTTATCGCACCTTGCTTGGGCATTTTCGGCATGAAATTGGACATTATTACTGGGATGTACTGGTAGATAACACCGAATTTCTGGAGCCTTGCCGGCAACTGTTTGGGGACGAGCGCATGGACTATCAGGAAGCTTTAGATCGGCATTATCATCAAGGACCGCCCGCAGACTGGATGGAGCGTTATATTAGTACATATGCCACCATGCATCCTTGGGAGGACTGGGCCGAAACCTGGGCACACTATCTGCACATCGTCGATGTACTGGAAACTGCCGATTCCTTCGGCATGCAGATCCATCCACATGTAGTAGAAGAACGTGATGATCAGTTCATGACCTTGGTAAAGCGGATAAATCCTTATTACACCTGTAATTTTGATGAAATTTATCAGGCCTGGTTACCCGTAGCTTTTGCCATGAATGGCTTGAACCGCAGTATGGGGCAGGATGACTTTTATCCCTTCCTGATTAATCCGATCGTGCAACAGAAATTGAAATTCATCCATGATGTGATTCAGACGACAGCTGGTGCACAGCGTAAAGTTGCCTGATACTGTTCAAATAAAAAAGCCACGCAAATGCGTGGCTTTTTTCAATCAGTGCAATCTAATACAGATTAGATTTTACCAACTAGGTCGATTGAAGGAGCAAGAGTCGCTTCGCCTTCTTTCCATTTAGCTGGGCAAACTTCGCCTGGGTGAGCGTGTACGTACTGAGCTGCTTTAACTTTACGAAGAAGTTCTTGAGCATCACGGCCGATACCACCAGCGTTGATTTCAACGATTTGGATTTTGCCTTCTGGATCGATAACGAAAGTACCACGGTCCGCAAGGCCGTCAGCTTCGATTAGAACTTCGAAGTTTTTAGAAAGAGTCCAAGTTGGATCGCCGATTAATGGGTACTGAATTTTACCAATTACGTCAGAAGTATCGTGCCAAGCTTTGTGAGTGAAGTGAGTGTCAGTAGAAACACCGTAGATTTCCACACCTAGTTTTTGGAATTCAGCGTAGTTGTCAGCAAGGTCACCAAGTTCAGTTGGGCAAACAAAAGTGAAGTCAGCTGGGTAGAAGAATACTACAGACCATTTGCCTTTAAGGTCGGCTTCAGTAACTTCAACAAATTGGCCATTGTGGAAAGCAGTTGCTTTAAATGGTTTAACTTCAGTATTAATCAAGCTCATCATTGTCTCCATGATTGAGGTTAGTCTTTAATTTTGAATAAGAGTATCGAACTTTGGGTCTTAGCTAAAATGGTATTTTTACATTACAAAAATCGGAAAAACCGAATTATGTAACTGACTGCCAGTTTACCCAAGTCATCTTTATGTACATTCGGCATAGCTAGAGCTGCCTGGATGACAAAACATGTTCGGTCATCAACCTGCATAAGAACATGATGTTTTACGCGACAAAATTCAAGGGTAAAGCTTAAAAAATCTTATTTTTTTCAAATAAATTGATTTAATTTGAGAATTTGAAGACTGCGAAGCTCCTGATTTTATAAATATCTTGTAATTTAGTGATACGTGAAAAGTCAACCGTATCAGTCGTAAGCAAAGGTGTCTTGTTTAAATAGCCTAAGCATTTTATAGCTTATTTTAAACTTCTGACGTGAAATGGATAGCTCTGGGTAGTGAGAGAAGCCTGAGCATTTATTTACTTGCTGGCAATATTTTAAAAATACGAATCAGCTCCAGATCGAGCGCAATGTAAATCATAGCTTTTAGTCACGCTGCGACAACTGAATTACGATCTAAGTGCGCATAAGTACATTGGGAAAATGCATGAAAGTGAGTAGAATAGTATGTTTTAGAATAGTTGTAGGGCGCTGACTTGGCTGCGAAGGGTTTAAATGTCGAAAACTGGGTGATGGCACGTGACCTCCACCGTTTAAATCGTTTACGTAAGGGTAAGGATGCCAATGAAAAACAATACCGAGAATTATTCGAAAAATCGCATTTAAAAGTTCTAGAGCGTGTTGAACGTATTCCGAATATCAAACTGAATCAGGAACTTCCGGTCACCCAATATGCCGATAAACTGATTGAAGCGATTCAAGAACACCAAGTTATTATTGTTGCTGGTGAAACGGGTTCCGGTAAAACTACGCAGTTACCCCAAATTGCCATGCTGGCCGGACGCGGTCTGACCGGCCTGATTGGTCATACCCAGCCACGTCGTCTAGCTGCGCGTAGTGTATCGCAACGTATTGCAGAAGAAGTTGGGGAAAAGCTCGGCGAGTCAATTTCCTTTAAGGTTCGTTTTAATGAGCAGGGTTCACAGGATTCTCTGGTTCGTTTGATGACGGACGGTATCTTGCTGGCTGAACTGGCCAATGACCGCTTCCTGACCAAATATGACACCATCATTATCGATGAAGCACATGAGCGTTCATTGAACATCGACTTTATCATGGGGTATCTAAAGCAGTTACTGCCACGTCGTAAAGATCTGAAGGTTATCATTACCTCAGCTACACTGGATGTAAACCGCTTTAGTAACTACTTTAATGGTGTACCAATCTTTGAAGTCGAAGGTCGTAGCTATCCGGTTGAACTGCGTTATCGTCCAATTTCTGAAATGACGATTGGCGGTAGTGATGACGACGAATTTGATGATTTTGAAGAAAACCTGCCCCGTGCAGTCGTAGCCGCCGTAGAAGAATGTTTTCAGGATGCGCAAGAGAAAGGTCATCCTGAACATGCCGATATCCTGATTTTTGCCAGTACTGAACAGGAAATTCGTGAGCTTCAGGAGACTCTGATCAAGCATGGTCCACGACATACTGAAGTTTTACCGTTGTATGCGCGGCTGGCTTTAGCTGAACAGCAAAAAATCTTTAGTTCATCTGGTGGTGGTCGACGCATTATTATCGCGACCAACGTGGCGGAAACTGCACTGACAGTGCCGAACATCCGTTATGTAATTGATAGCGGTTTTGCCCGTATCTCGCGTTATAACTATCGCTCACGTGTACAGCGCCTGCCAATTGAAGCGATTTCCCAGGCCGCAGCGAATCAGCGTAAAGGTCGTTGTGGTCGTATTGCGCCGGGTGTGTGTATTCGCCTGTATTCAGAAGAAGACTTTTTAAGTCGTCCTGAGTTTACTGAGCCGGAAATCAAGCGAACTAACCTGGCATCAGTCATCTTGCAAATGCAGAGTCTGAAACTGGGTTCACTGGAAGAATTCGACTTTATTGAGCCACCGGATCACCGTTTGGTAAATGATGGTCGTAAGCTCTTAATTGAGCTTGGAGCAATGTCCGAGAAGAAAAATGAGCTGACCAAGATTGGTTATCAAATGGCAAAAATGCCGATTGATCCACGTCTGGCACGGATGATTCTCGGTGGAGCGCATTTCGGCGTTTTGAATGAAGTATTGGTGATTGTTGCTGCGCTGGCTGTCCAAGACCCACGTGAACGTCCAGCTGACAAGCAGATGCAGGCTGATCAAAAACACGCGCTGTTCCGTGAAGCAGATTCAGATTTCCTGTTTTATATCAAGCTATGGGAAACCCTGCACGCCAATCGTGAAAATATGGGCGAGAACAAGCGCCGTACTTTTGCGCGGAATCATTTCCTCAGTTGGCTGCGCTTACGTGAATGGAAAAAAACTCATGAACAGTTGGTTGACCTCGCTAAGGGCTTAAATCTGTCTTTTAATGAAAAGAAAGCCAGCTATGAAAATCTGCACCGTGCCTTATTAACCGGTTTGTTGTCTTTCATTGCCAACAAGACTGATGAACGTAATGTGTTTATGGCGGTGCGTCAGCAGAAGGCGCGTGTATTTCCGGCTTCGACCTTGCATAAAACCAATACCCCTTGGGTGATGGCCTTTGAAATGGTGGAAACCTCACAGGTGTATTTACGGACGCTTGCCAAAATTGAGCCGGAATGGATTCTGCTCGCTGCACGTGATCTGGTAAAACACCATTACTTTGAACCACACTGGTCTAAAAAAGCCGGAGTAGTGAACGCCTATGACCAGATTTCACTGTTTGGTCTGATCATTGAACCTAAGCGTCCGATTAATTATGAGAAAGTAGATCAGGAAGCTGCACATGAAATCTTCCTGCGTGATGCACTGACCACAGGCAATCTGGGAATTACGCCACCATTCTTGAAGCATAATCTGCTCAAGCTTGAAGAAGTGGAACGGGTTGAAGACAAGCTGCGCCGTCGTGATCTGGTAGTGGATGAAGAAACCATTTATCAGTTCTATGCTTCCAAAATACCGCCAGAAGTGGCAAGTCGCCGTAGTTTCGAAGACTGGCGTGCTACGGTAGAACCTCAAGATCCGCGATATTTGTTTATTGATGATGATGCATTATGGTTGAATGACCGTCCGACCACGCAGCAGTTCCCGGACTATTTGCGTAATGGTGAGTTACGTCTGGCAGCCAGTTATCGTTTTGACCCAAGCCATGATGAAGATGGCGCGACCGTTCGTATTCCGCTACAAGCCTTGCCTCAGGTAGATGAAAATCTCTGGTCTTGGGGGATTCCAGGCTGGCGTCAGGACCTGATCGAAGCTTTATTAAAAGCTTTACCAAAAGATAAACGACGTAATCTGGTACCAATTCCGGATACTGCACGTAAGTTAATGGCACGTATTGATGCGACTGATTTGCAGAAGCATATCTTTAGTTTTCTGGCATTCCAGTTGCGTGGTGAACAGATTACCGAAAAAGACTTTTCACTGGAACGCGTTGAGCAGTATCTGTTGCCTTTAATTAAGGTGATTGATGAGAAAGGCCGTGTCATTGAACAGGGCCGCGATCTGGAAGAGCTGAAAGCTCGTTGCCGTACTGAAACACATAGTCCAGTCAAACAGCTGAAAGGTGAATACAAAACTTTCCCGGAAAGCTTTGTATTTGAAGCTTCGCAAAAAGTGACAGGTGTGGTGGTGAAACAATACCAGGCTCTGGTACCCACTAAAGACTTTGCTGCCCTGGAACAGAAAGATGAATCTGGTGTGGTAATTCAGACCTTTAATGATCAGGCTGAAGCGATTCGTCAGCATCGTGCCGGGGTAATCCGTCTGGTGCATATGCAGCTCGGTGATCTGATTCGCCAACTGAAAAAACAGATTTCTAAACCACTGGCATTGGCCTATTCACCCTTGGGTGATAAAGCTAAACTGGAACAAATGTTAGTTTATGCCACACTCCAGATGGCAATAAAAGAGCTTCCTGTCAATGCGCAAGAGTTCCAAAAGTTGTTAGAAGATGTAAATAAATCTTTCCTGACTTATGGTCAAGCTGCTTTACGGGATATCACCGATATTTATACCCAGTGGCAGGAAATACGCCGAAAATTGTTGGTTTTAGACGGTTCTGTGTTTGGCAAGAACATTGATGACATTGAGGATCAGCTAGATTTGATGAATCTTTCTGACTTTGTTTATTCTGTGCCGGCGGATGTCTGGATTGAATTTCCACGCTATCTCAAGGCACTGATTTTGCGTCTTGACCGTTTGCCAAATAATTTACAAAGGGATGATTCTGCCATTGATCAAATTGACCCTTGGATGGAAAAATTGTTCCAGTTTAAAAATGACGCTCGCCTGAAAGAACTGTATTTCATGGTTGAGGAATTGCGGATCTCTTTATTTTCACAACCGATGAAAACTAAAGCACCGGTTTCTCCGAATCGCCTACAAAAAGTATGGGATCGTCTTGGAATCAGTTAACATATAGGTAATTTCTAAAAGGAGTTTTACATGGGCATCCGCATTACAGGTACTGGTCTGTTTCATCCAACAGATTTCATTACCAATGAAGAGTTAGTTGAAAGTTTAAATGCTTATGTGGAACAGTATAACCTCGAGAATGCTGACAAAATCGCTGCGGGCGAAATTGAAGAATTGCGTGGTTCGAGTGCAGAATTTATTGAAAAAGCTTCTGGCATCAAACGCCGTTATGTCGCTGAGAAAACCGGTATTTTGGATCCAAAACGTCTTCGTCCTTTACTGCATGAACGTTCAAATGACGAATTGTCTATTCAGGCAGAGTGGGGCGTAGCTGCGGCGAAACAGGCGATGGATAATGCAGGTGTGACTGCAGAAGACATCGATGTTGTGATTCTATCATGTTCGAATATTCAGCGTGCTTATCCAGCACTTGCAATTGAAATTCAGACAGCTTTGGGTATTCAAGGCTATGCATATGACATGAACGTAGCATGTTCTGCAGCGACTTTCGGGATTAAGCAGGCAGCTGATGCGATCAAGTCTGGTGCGCGCCGCGTATTAATGGTAAATGTTGAAATCACCTCTGGTCATACCGATTTCCGTTCACGTGACTGTCACTTCATCTTTGGTGATGTCGCTACTGCTTCAATCATTGAAGAGACTGAAACTAAAACTGGTTTCGAAATTGAAGATATTGAACTGTTCACCCAGTTCTCAAACAACATTCGCAATAACTTTGGTTACCTGAACCTAAGCGAAGTGGATGCTGATATCGATAACAACCGTTTCCGTCAGGACGGTCGTAAGGTGTTCAAAGAAGTTTGTCCGTTGGTTGCGAAGATGATCACCAAGCAGCTGGAAAAGAACCAGATTGAACCGACCAATGTAAAACGTTTCTGGTTGCACCAGGCGAACGTGAACATGAATGAGCTGATTCTGAAACTGATCGTAGGTAAAGAACACGCAAAATCAGAACTGGTACCATTGATTTTGGATGAGTTTGCAAATACATCTTCAGCAGGTGTCATCATTGCATTGCACCGTACGGCAAATGAAGTAAATGACGGCGAATATGGGGTGTTATGTTCATTCGGTGCGGGCTACTCTGTAGGCTCAATCCTGGTGAAAAAGCACGTCGCTTAAGCGGGAGCAGACATCTTGCAGGTTAAGCATGATGCAGCCTGGATCAAACGCTTAAGCGGATTGTCCAAACTGTATTTTACGCCGACCTTTTTCGGTGCTGAGCACATTGATGCTTCGCGACCTGCAATGTATGTCGGTAATCATTCGATCTATGGGGTATTTGATTCACCCATGATTATTGATTACCTGTACAACGAACATAAAGTGGCTGTGGTCAGTATTGCGGACCACAGCCACTTTTATATTCCGCTCTGGCGTGAAATCTTCAGGAAGTTTGGCGCGATTGATGGTGTGCAGGAATATGTGCGTGAAGTTATGCGCCAAGGTTATTCGATTCTGGTCTTTCCGGGTGGAGGACGAGAAGTGCTGAAACGCCAAGGCGAGCAGTACCAGCTGATCTGGAAACAGCGTTATGGCTTCTTAAGGCTGGCGCAAGAATTTGCCTACGATATCATACCGTTTGCTGCTCTGGGCGGTGATGAAATTTTCGAAATTGGCTTTGATGCCCGTCAGGTTGTAGAACATAAATACTTTCAGAAATTACTCAAAGTTTCAGCGCTCAATAAACTTTTGCGTAAAGGGGATGTCATTCCTTCCTTGCCGAAAAGTCTTTTTCCAAAACGGTTACCTTTCTATTTTCAGTTCCAGCCAGCTTTATCTGTCTCTCATATCCAAAGCCAAGAAGATATGACACTATTCCGTGATCAGATTCAGCAACAGATCTATCAGGCAATTGAAGAATTAAAAAATATCCGGGCATCCGAGCTATCACCTAAATCCTGAAAAATAAAAATGAACTGGGTTTAAATGCGGGCTGTTTATCTGATTTATTTTATTTTGTGAATTATTTTTCTATATGAGCTATTTTACTGGTCTGTGTCAGATGACTTGAATATGCTTAAATGAGTTTATAGTCCATTTTAGGTGCGTGTATGGAACAGGAGAGTTTAGTACCGCAGTATCAGCAGCTCGCCAGGCAGTTGCTTCGTATTTCAGATTGCTTGCATGATATTTATCAGGATCAGTGGGACATTGTGGGGAATTTAAATGCCCAGAATATGTTCAAGCTGGATCATGAAAGATATCGGATCGTCTTGGCAAATGGCCTGTTTCATATCCAGCTGCATACGCCTCAGCATATTCAGCAGGGCACAGCGCAGTTGCTGGCAGAACTACATTTTAGTGTGCAGCATCACAAGTCAGACACTCTGGAAGAGTTCTTTTTACAGGATATCCATTTCCTGACTGGTGATTTAAAACCCCAGCATTCCCTATTCTTGCGTGATAAAGCGCAACAGTTACGTAAGCTGCTGATCGAACAGGTCTATCAATGGGTCAATGGGCCTGCACGTGTGCTGAAATTCGTGCAGCAGCTTTCCGCTGTGCAGGCAGAAATCATTGATCATCTGATGAGAAGAGCAGGTCTGTATACCACGCCAGTAATGAGTGACTGTATCTTATACGGAAAAGAACCACCTCAAAACATCTTGCAGCAAATGCAGAAGATTTTTTCCTTAGAATATTTAGCGCCCGCTGACTTTCTTTCGATTCAGGGACTTATGCACAGTCTGGATGAATTCTGTTTTAGCGCAGCACAATTTTTGCATCCGGCAATCTACCGTATTATGAGTTTGTCCTTTGAGGAACGCTTTAATCTGCATGAACTGAATGATCATGTAAACGATATTGAACTCCTGTTCAGGCACGCCTTGGAGCATAGCAATATGCTGGGTTTCGTGCGTTTGATGAACCGTGATACCTGGGGACGAGATGATCTGCTGAGCAAGAAGCATTTTCTGGAAAATAATCATCAGTTATGGCAGAAAAAAGTCGCGAAACTGCCGTTGTTTGACTGTAATCGGGCGATCAACTGGCTGTTCAAGCAGTCTGCTGAAGTGTTGGACTGGATTAGCACGAATATCCAGCACAGTAGTGTACGGGTTACAGTCACGGCGATCAGTTTTCTGAATACCCATCAGGTACATCCACAGGTGCTGCTGGCGACCTTGCAATATTTTCAATATGCTTCAGCGCGGTTATTTATTCACAGTATGCATCAGCATGCCATACAGCATAAATGGTTCACGCATCCGGATAACAAATCGGTAGTATTAAAAGGAACACGTCAGGCGATTAATGACCACCGTATCGCTATCAGTCCATCAATTCTGTATCTGGACGAGTGGATCGGCCTGATGCGCGAAGTAGTCAAGATGGAGGATTGCACCACCAAGAAGGTATATATGGGTTTAAGCCGGGTCATGCAGGCCTATATGCAGCATTTACATAAAGCAACTTCTCATCTGCCTGAAGCGGTACAGCAATATATCCGGCCAGCTACTCAACAAAATCGCGATTTTTATACCGAGTTGCAGCGTTATCGGATTCAGTTGACTGAGTTTCGACAGCTGTTTTATCTGCAAGATGCCAATGTGCGCGAATCAATTTTTGACAGTTATGTACGTGACTATCTGGCAGAATATTTTGCTTTACATAAAAATATTCCAAAAAGTCTGACCTGGAAGGGTTTGTTTATTCAGGCCATTGCCTGGCATGACCAGATTCAGAAGCAGGAAATTATTGCCCGACTGAAAAAGGACTTTGCACTTAAGGACTGGAAAAGTCTGACGAATGAAGCACATTTCTATTATTTTGACTGGAAATTTGAAGAGCTAAAAAATATAGACCAGATTATTGAGGAAGCTCGGATTTTTCAGAACTGTCTGGCCGCCAGTTATGCACAGCGGATCATAGAAGGGGAATACGTTGCTTTTCATGTCAGTCATGCAGAATTATCTACGCCACTGCTCTTGGGTTGTCATATACACGATCAGGAAATTATTTTCGATCAGTTGGAATATCCCCATAACCAAAAAGCAGATCCGCAATATATCGATATGGCAATTCATTTCACCAGCTGGTTTAACAGACGACTGCATACGTCGTGTATAGATTCTGATTTGGACCTGAATACTTAACTTTTGCCGGAAAAGTCGTTAGGCTATAGCCGTTCTTTCACGGTATAGGTCATATGAAACAGGAAACTGCACTTAAGTTACTCAAAGCGGGCGAAAATGTATTTTTAACAGGCTCGGCTGGTGCAGGGAAAACCTATACCCTGAATCAATATATCAATTATTTGAAAGCACGTAAGGTATCTGTTGCGATTACAGCGTCTACAGGTATCGCGGCAACGCACATGAATGGCATGACCATTCATACCTGGGCCGGTATCGGGATTAAGGACTTCTTGTCAGAAGAAGACCTGAAGCGTATGAAAGAGCGCAAATATCTGAAAGAGCATCTGGAAAATGCTCAGGTACTGATTATTGATGAGATTTCTATGCTGCATGCCAAGCAGCTAAATCTGGTTAATCAGGTATTAAAGTATTTCAAAGAATCTGATGAAGCTTTTGGTGGCATTCAGGTGATTGTTGCTGGCGATTTCTTTCAGTTGCCTCCAGTGGGCAGAAATGATGAACGCAACCGGGATAAATTCTGCTTTATGTCAGATGCCTGGGTTGAAGCCAAATTTCGCGTTTGTTATCTGACTGAGCAGCACCGTCAGGGCAATGATTATCTAAATGATATTCTAAATGCGATCCGTGCACAGGCGATTGGTACAGAACATCGAAATGCCTTGCAAGGAACACGTCATCAGGAGATTGGCGACACTTATACGCGTCTGTATACGCATAATATGGATGTGGACAGTATCAACTTCCGGCATTTAAATGAAATTGATAATGAGCCGCGCCAGTTTGATGCCCAGTGCGACGGCAATGACAAGTTGATCGAAACGCTGAAATCTTCAGTGCGTGCGCCAGAAACCTTAACGCTGAAAAAGCATGCTAAAGTCATGTTTGTCAAAAACAACTTTGATCTGGGCTATATCAATGGCAGTTTGGGTGAAGTTATTGGTTTTGAAGAAGATGATGAATTTGGGGTATTGCCTAAAGTCAAACTCACAGATGGGACGACGTTGCTGGTTGAACCAGAAACCTGGTCAGTAGACAATGAAGCCGGTAAGACTATTGCCAGTTTCCAGCAAATTCCCTTACGTCTAGCATGGGCGATTACGATTCATAAATCACAAGGTATGACCTTAGAAGCTGCCGAAATTGACTTGAGTCATACTTTTGAAAAAGGACAGGGCTATGTGGCACTTTCGCGTTTAAAAACTTTAGATGGTCTACGTCTAAAAGGTTTTAATGAGCAGGCATTGGAACTGGATAGTCTGGCAATTAAGGCAGACCGCCGTTTTCAGGAGTTGTCGAGTGAAGCCGAAGAACACTTTGAAAATATTGATTTAACCAAGCAGCACAATGCCTTTATCCGTCATTGCGGCGGTACGCTGAATGAAACTGAAATTCAGCGTAATGAAAAAAAACTGGCGAAAAATGGCGGCAAGCAGAATTATGCTGCCGCAACGCTGGATGAAACGCGTGAACTGTTTGAAGAAGGTTATGATATTGCCGATATCGCCACTGAGCGTGGCTTAACACCGGCAACGATTATTAACCATTTAGGTCGACTGCATAAAGAGCAAGGTTTAGATATATCTGTAGCTCATCCGGGTGAGGAAGTGGTTGAACAAGTGCGTAAGATCTATAAACGTCTGACTAAGCGACAGGATACCGATCATTTCAATGATGATGGGTCTATTAAACTGCGTCCGATTGTCGAGTTAACCAGTCCACGTATGGGTTATGACCAGGTGCGTTTGGCGCTACTATTTGTGGAATAAGAAAAGCTATCTTACTTTTGACAGGCCATGAGAAACATCGTTTCGCAAGATAAAAGCCCTTTATTGATCTGACAGCATATCCTGAGCAAGCTTTAAGTACTGCTTTATAGCTTGCGCAAGGCAATCAATGTGCGACCTCAATGCCGCTATTCATATGATTTGATATCGAAATATTTTTAGAAATCCTGGGAGAATGGATGTTTGAGTTAGGGTTAACTAAATAGAAATTTTATTTCAAACTTATTGCGTACTAATCAATAATGATAAAATTCCTGCGGCAATTAACGGCCCGACTGGAACACCGCGTAATACTGCTACACCTGCTACTGTGCCTAATAATAGTCCGGCTACCACATCTGGCTGATTGGACATCAGCTTCACTCCACGTCCTCCCAGCCAAGCAACAAAGACACCAATGGCGATTGCCAGTAAAGACTTCCAGCTCAGGAAAGATTTGAGAATACTTTCTCCTGAAATTTTGCCACTGGCAATCGGTGTCAGAACACCAATGGTCAGAATAATAATCCCGATATTTAAACCGTGCGCCTGTACATAGGGTAATAAACTGCTGAGAGGCGTGATTTTTAAAACGATTAACACCGCTGCAGCAATGGTGACGGCACTATTATGACTAAAAATACCGCAAGCCAGTAAAACCAAAAGAACAATCAGATTCAGATCAAGTTGCGACATAAGTGGGAGAGATAGAGTGAAAAATAAAGCTATTGTAGAGCTTTTCAACGCATGATACCTAGAAAACAGCGGAAGAAAACAAAATCATGATTGTTTCAGGATAGAATGCACAGGTCTTCACTCGATACAGGTATGAATAGATGCTATTGGAAAAAATGTTGCAGTCACAAGGTTTTGGCTCACGTAAGTATTGCCAGCAACTGATCAAGAATGGCGCTGTGAGCATTCAGGGTGAAATCATTGATAACCCAAAGCATAAACTGGATCTGGATCAGCTAGAGTTCAATGTATATGACGATACTTATCAATATCGGGAAAAAGTCTATATTGCCTTAAACAAGCCACAAGGTTATGAGTGTTCGCATCAGGCAACCCATCATTTTAGTGTCTTTGAGCTGTTTGATGACTTGCTCATGAATCGTGGAATCCAGTGTGTAGGTCGTTTAGACCAGGATACGACAGGCTTGCTGTTACTGACTGATGATGGTCAATTTTTGCAGGCATTAACTCATCCTAAAAAGCATGTTGCCAAGGTTTACCAGATGGATACCGCAGACCCTGTTACGGATGAGCAGATCAAGCAGCTAGAACAAGGTGTTGAGCTACGCAATGAAAAAGGTATGTATGCTGCTACAGATGTCATTCGTCTTGAAGAAAAGCGCTTGCAAATGGCGGTTCATCAAGGTGTTTATCATCAGGTGAAACGTATGCTGGCAGCTGTGGGGAATAAAGTTGAAAAACTGCATCGGGCTCAAATAGGTCAATTGACTTTGAATGATTTGCCAGAAGGTGAGTGGATTTATTTAACTGAAGATCAAGTGATTCAAGCTAAATACCGTGCCGAATAAAGCGCTGGATTTACTTGAGAAAACAATGAAAAGTGACAAATTCATCATCTCGCATAAATCCCATTGATTCATAGAGTTTATGCGATTGGTGGTTGTTTTTCTGGGTGTCCAGGCTAATACGCAGTGCATTTTCATGTCGGGCAAATAAAATAGCGGTATCAATCAGTTGTCGTGCAGCGCCATGACGGCGATACAGTGGAGTGATATACACATCATCCAGCACATAAAACTTTGAACAAGCTACTGAGGAAAATCTTAAATAAAGCAGAATAAATCCGGTAAAAATATCATCCTTGGTATTGATAAAAATCACTGTTTGCTGGTCTTCAAATCGCTGTTTTAGAAACTGATAAGAAAGTTCCTGATTTGAGGAAGCTCCATAAAACTGGCGATATTCATCAAATAAAACTGAAAGCTGTTGTAGGTCTTCTACCTGAGCACGTCGAACAAGCATTAATTACTCCATGTTTTATTATTATGTATTCATGGAGCATAACGAAGTTTAGGGAGGTGTAGCGTATGAAATTGTTTGAAAATGCGACAGTGTTAAATTTTGTCACTTTCACCCAGAATGGCATTCAGCTCTTCAAATAAATCAAAATGATCATCATCAGCATGTAGATCCAATGCTTCCTGTTCTGTAGTGTCTGCAATCAATCCGGCAGTTACAGGTTTAGATTCACTTTGCTTCAGTTTGCGCAGCTTGATTAATTGTTCAATGTTAATATTCTGATTTTCAATAGAGAAGGGGATGGATTTAGTCAGCACTACCTGTTTGAAAAACAAGCGGACTGCTTGAGCTGGTGTGATTCCCAATTGCTTAAATACGGCAAAGGCTTGTTTCTTTTCTTGAGAATCCAGGCGTATTTGGTAGACTTCAGTTTTTCTCATAATATATTCAAGACTTTAAAATACTTAACTTTTCGCATTCATTTTAATCCATTACATTTGAAATACAATCCTTATACGAATCAATTCTGAAAATAAATCGTAATGACAGCTGCATTACAATGTTAGTACTTGCTCAGAAGAAAACTGCATCAATTGCTGGGTAATAGGGTCAATAAACTGGATATGTCGGGCCAATAACTGTAAGGGCGCAGAAAAATCATTATCTGCTTTATGTGCAACGCTAGGATAAAACGGATCATTCAGAATCGGTATACCCAAAAAGTTTAAGTGCACACGTAATTGGTGCTGCTTGCCAGTATGCGGTTTCAGTTCGTATTTGGCTACATGATCTTGCTGTTCTAATAAGGTGATTTCGGTTTCACTATTAGGCTCACCTTCTAAAACCTGCATAGTATAGAAAGGCTGGCCTTTATCCATGCGTAAACGCACAATTTGCGGAAAGCGAAGTTCTTCACGATAACCTGCAATCGCATGATAGGTTTTCTGTACTTGGCGTGTTGCGAACAGCTGCTGATAAAGTCCACGCGATGCTACATTTTTAGAGATAAGCACTACGCCAGCCGTTTCCCGATCCAGTCGGTGAATCGGAGTTAGGTGCTCAATTCCGGTCTGTTTCTTTAGACGAACCAGCAGGGTTTCCTGTACATATTGTCCGGTCGGGCTCATGGTCAGAAAATGTGGTTTATCAATTACCATAAAATGTTCATTTTCGAACAGGATTTGGTGTTCGAAAGGAACATGCACTTCGTGTGCCAGAAAGCGATAATAAAAACAGTGGCTATTCGCCTGATAGGGGCTATTTAGATTTAAGCTATTTCCCTGTGCATCATAAACCAGGCCCTCCTGAAAACGGGATTGCCATTCACTGGTCTGGATATGTGGAAACTGTGTACATAAATAGTCATAGACTGTTGCAGCAGTGGACGGTTGCAAGAAAACTTTGCTGGCACTGACGCCGTTGATCATCGGTGGGATAAATTCAGCAGAAGTATTCATATGGGGAAGTGGATCTCATTCAGGAAACAAATGCTATGAAAAAATACAGTTTCTCATGCGGCAGAATAGGCTTTTAAACTGCGGCGATGCTATCATATTTGTTCCTTTGAATCATGTCGTGAGTCATATGCCTTATTCATTTACTGTCACCTTAAATCATGAAGAAGATACCCAACAGCTGGCTAAGGTATTGGCCGCGAATTTTAGTACGGGAGTGATCTATCTGATCGGTGATCTGGGAGCAGGCAAGACGACATTGACGCGCTATTATTTACAACAGCTCGGTCATGAGGGTTCGGTCAAAAGTCCAACCTATACATTGGTAGAACCTTATAATATTCAAGGGAAGGATATTTTCCACTTTGACCTGTACCGTTTAAATGATCCCTATGAACTGGAACTGATGGGTATTCGGGATTATCTTGAAACCCCAAAGGCATTATTCTTGTTTGAATGGCCATCTAAAGGTGGTGATGAAATACCTGAAGCAGATCTGATCATCGAAATTCTTAAATCCGAAGATGAGTTGACTCGTACTGCAGCGTTGACTTCATCAAACTCAGTATTACAGCAGGCTTTGGAGCAGCAATTCCCACATGTCGAATGATTTAAGCGTACGCCGTATCCGTTCACTTGATCCTGCACTGGCGAACCAGATTGCAGCGGGTGAA
Organism: Acinetobacter sp. HA; assembly: GCF_000264725.1. Lineage (NCBI taxonomy): Bacteria > Pseudomonadati > Pseudomonadota > Gammaproteobacteria > Moraxellales > Moraxellaceae > Acinetobacter > Acinetobacter sp. HA. The sequence goes on from NZ_AJXD01000017.1 coordinate 27,105, forward strand.
GTGATTGAACGACCTGCATCTGTAGTGAAAGAACTGCTCGAAAACTCGATTGATGCTGGTGCGACTGAACTGGTGATTCGTGTAGAACAGGGCGGTAGTACACTGATCGAAATTATTGACAATGGTCGAGGAATTCACCCGGAAGATTTAGCGCTGGCGGTCATGCGTCATGCCACCAGTAAAATTCAGACAGCAGAGGAATTGCATGCCATCACCAGTCTGGGTTTTCGTGGTGAGGCGCTGGCTTCGATTGCAGCCGTATCGCGTCTAACCTTGACCAGTAGCCAAAGCGAAGATGGCATTGGTTATCAGGTTGAAGTGAATGGTACTGCTTTTGACCATCAGGAAATTCAGGCAGTTGCCACTTCACGTGGTACCCATATCCGGGTGCAGGATCTGTTCTTTAATGTACCGGCACGTCGTAAATTTCTGAAAAAACCGGGCACCGAATTTGGTCATATTGAAGAGATTGTACGTCGTCTGGCACTGACCCATTTCGATATCCGTTTTGTGCTGGAACATAATGAAAGTATCAAGCTGAATCTGCCTGTGGCAGACAGTGGAGCATTACGTTTCCAGCGTGTGCAGCAGTTATTGGGGCGCCAATTTACTGAAAATGCTTACTGGATGGATGCAGACAGTATCAACATGCGTTTGTCTGGCTGGCTCGGTCATCCTTCGGATGCGCGTGCGCAAGCCGATATGCAATATGTCTATGTAAATGGTCGTATCGTAAGAGACAAGACCATTTCTCATGCATTGCGTATGGCGTATGACGGCATTCTGCATGGACACCAGCATGCAGCTTATTTGCTGTTTCTGGAAGTGGATCCGGAAAATATTGATGTCAATGTACATCCAACCAAACATGAAATCCGTTTCCTAAATCAGCGTGAAGTACATGAGTTTGTACGTCATTATGCCAAAGAAACGCTAGCACAGTTCCAGACCGCAACAGCTAATCTGGCTGATGCAATGAAAACTGAGGAACCTGTACCACTTACGCCTCAGCCGCGTTATCAGGAACAATTTAGCCTGCATCAGGCTGCACCGCAGTCCCCTCCTGGACCTTATGCAGTTCAGCAGCATCTACATCCTCGTAATACGCATCAATATATAGAAGCTGAAGCTTCGGATGTGCTGGCTGACTTTGAATCATCGCGTCCACAAACTGTGCATTATGTGCAGGATTATACCAAGCCTTATAGTGGTTCACAGCAGCTTAACAATGCCTTACAAAGCTATTTGGCACCACTTAGAGTAAACTCCGAAACTGAGCAGCTGAGCCCTGAGCAGTCTTTTCAGACACATGTGCAGGCCAAAATAGATGAGCATCCTTTAGGCATTGCGATTGCACAGCTGCATGGGATTTATATCCTTGCACAAAACACAGAAGGTCTGATTATTGTAGATATGCATGCAGCACATGAGCGTATCGTCTTGCAGCAAATGAAGTCTGCCTGGGATAAACCGGAGTTCTGGACGTCGCAGCAGCTTTTAATTCCTAAAGTGGTGTCTATCAGTCGTATGCAGGCCATGCGTGTAGAAGAGTTGAAGGAACAGCTGGCCCGATTTGGTCTGGAGATTGACCAGTATGGTGATGAACAGGTGATCGTGCGCGGAGTTCCTGCGATCCTGCACAAGGCAGATTTTGATGCCTTGATTCCTGAATTGCTGAATGATCTGGACCCAACGGATCAGGCGCAAGGCCTGTTGCAAAAGCGTGACCAGATCTTGGCGGGCATGGCCTGTCATGGTGCGGTACGTGCAAACCGTATTTTAAGCCTGTCTGAAATGAATGCCTTATTGCGTCAGATGGAACAAACTGAATTTGCCAGCCAGTGTAATCATGGACGTCCAACATGGCGTGCTTTCCCACTGGCTCAACTAGATAAACTTTTTGCTCGAGGAGAGTAGTGGTACATGTCAAATCAATTGCCGGTCATCAACTTAATGGGACCAACTGCAAGTGGTAAAACCGCTTTGGCATGTGAACTCTATGAGCAAGGAAATTTTGAGCTGATTTCCGTCGATTCTGCACTGGTTTACCGGGAAATGGACATTGGTACAGCCAAGCCAACCAAAGCAGAATTAGAGCAATATCCGCATCATCTGATTGATATTATTAGTCCTTTAGAAGTCTATTCAGCAGCCAATTTTGTCGAAGATGCCTGTCGCCTGATTGATGATATGCATGCACGTGGCAAAACCCCAATTTTGGTTGGTGGAACAATGCTTTATTTCAAAGCATTGTTAGAAGGATTATCTGATAATCTACCTAGTGCAGATTATAAGGTACGTGCGGAAATTGAAGCAAAAGCCGAACAGGAAGGGTGGGAAGCAGTTTATGCAGAATTATGTATGGTAGACCCAATTGCAGGGCAAAAATTTAAAGTAAGCGATAAACAGCGCATTATTCGTGCTTTAGAGGTTTATAAGCTGACTGGCCAAGCTATAACAAAACTACAAGCAGAACAACCAAAAAATCAACCATATCGTTACAGTTTTCATAATTACGCGCTGATCCCAGACCGAGTAGAATTACACAAGCGTATTGAAAAACGATTAGAAATTATGTGGGAAATCGGTTTTTTAAATGAAGTGGAAAACTTGATGAAAAAATACGATTTTGATGAAAATCTTCCATCCATGCGTTCCGTTGGTTACCGTCAGGCGATCGAATTTATAAAAAACAGTGAGCGAAGTATTGAAAAACAGCGAGAAATGGAAGACAAGGCATTGTTTGCAACACGACAACTGGCTAAACGTCAATACACATGGTTAAGATCTTTGCAAGATAAGCATAAATTTACTACATATTTTACCGCACAGCAGGCTCAAGAAGACTTGCGAAACTGTTACGGATAAAGCAAAATTTACAGACTATCTTTTTTATAATTTTTAATTGAAAAATAAAGATAGTTTTTTGCGCTGATTTTAAAATTTTTTGGAGTTATAACATGTCTAAAGGTCAAACTTTACAAGATCCGTTCTTGAATTCCCTACGTAAAGAACGTATTCCTGTTTCTATCTTCCTGGTTAACGGTATCAAACTACAAGGTCATATCGAATCATTTGACCAATACGTTGTATTATTAAAAAATACTGTAAGCCAAATGGTTTACAAACATGCAATTTCTACCGTAGTTCCTGCACGTAACCCACGTCCTGCTGGTGCTCCTGCTGGTCCTCAAGGTGCTGGCTTCGGCGGTCAAGGCGGCTTCGGTGGCGGCCAACCTGGTGGCTTTGGCGGTCAAGGTGGCTTCGGTGGCGGTCAACCTGGCGGCTTCGGCGGTCAAGGTGGCTTCGGTGGCGGTCAACCTGGCGGCTTCGGTGGTCAAGGTGGCTTCGGTGGCGGTCAACCTGGCGGCTTTGGTGGTCAAGGCGGCTTCGGTGGTCAAGGCGGCTTTGGTGGTCAAGGTGCTGGCTTTAGTGACGATGCAAAATTCGAAGATTCTCAAGATGACGAAAACAACCGTTAATCTGATTTAAGAATCTAAAAAACCTCTCAGAAATGAGAGGTTTTTTTATGGTAATAGTCTTATATAGATAATAAAAAACCGGCCAAAAGCCGGTTTTTTTAAAGATGCTGAATATTAATTCTTTTTACGGTCCAGTTGTGGATCTTTAATCTCAACAAAGGCATTACTGCGGGTCTCACGTAACCAGCTATCCAGTTCTGTATCAAACTGACGTTCGCCTAAAAGCTGACGTGCCATACGTTCCTGGTATTCTGAAGTCATATCCTGTTGGCGCGTATCTGTCACCTGTAGAATATGCCAGCCAAACTGAGACTGGAACGGTTCACTGATTTGGCCCACAGGTGTTTTTTTCATACGTTCTTCAAATTCTGGGACCATCACACCTGGATTCACCCAGCCTAGACTACCACTGTCACGTGCTGAACCAGGATCATTGGAGAAGGTAGCCGCCAGTACGGCAAAGTCTTCACCATTTTTTAGGCGGGTATACAGACTGTCAATCATCTGTTTGGCATTTTCAGGACTCACTACTTCCGAAGGCTGAATCAGAATATGACGCGTCTGATATTGTTGTACGAGTGCACGCTTTTCACCCGCTTTACGATCAATCAGCTTAAGGATGTGAGCACCATCGCGGGCTTCAATCAGTTCAGAAGTTTGACCAGGCTGAAGGCTGGTTACACGTGATGCGAGCTCATCTGGAATATCTGAAATATTACGGAAGCCCATGTCAGCAGCTTCAACTTTGACACCATTTTTGGAGTATTTCTTCTCAATTGCTTTCAGGTCGGTAGAGCTTTCTAACTCTTTCTTTACCTCTGCTGCAACTTGAGCTGTATTGTCACCAGAAACACGGACATGTTGTACATGAACCTGACTGCCGAGTAATGCCTGACCTTGCGGGGTTTTCAGGAAGTTTTCCACATCCTGATCGCTGATTTTGATACGGGAAGTCACAATCTGTTGACGTAAACGGTTAATCGCAAGGTCTTCTGCGATACGGTTACGTAGAGCAGCATAAGTATTTGGTGCAATTGAATCCAGCTTTTGCTGGAAAGCTTCCAGGCTGGAAGAACCAGAGTCGCGTGCAACTTTTAATACTGCATCATTAAGCGCTTTTTCATCAGGACGAACATTATAACGCTTTACCTGTTCAAGTTGAGCCTGACGCAAAATCAGTTGTTCCAAAGCTTGTTGTTGCAGGATTTGTTGTGACGGCGCAGGCTTCTTTTGCTTTTCGAGTTGATGAGAAATCTCTGCAATGCTTTGATCCAGGTCACTGCGAAGAATCACGCTATTGTCGACAACAGCTACAACTTCATCCTTGGTCTGTGCAACAGCAAAAGTAGGTATTGCTGCAAAAAGGCATAGCGCAAGTGTGGTTGCTTTAAAAAAATGTTTTAACTGTTTTGTCTTCATTAACGTTCTGTCCAAGTCTGATTGATATTATTAAAGCCCAGAATACGGTTTTCCAGTAGTGATGCCAATTTATTGTTGAATCCACCCAGGCCTCTCAGGCTGAGTTCTGCCATGATCATGCGTTTTGGTTTAACACCAGCTTCATTGATGTCATCCAGATCATTGTAATATGAGCGGCCATAGACGGAAACACCCCAACAGCATGACTCATAGTTCACGCCAAGTAAATATTCACGTGCAACGTTGTTTTCCAGATCGTATTGAGCATGACCAATCAGACGCCAGTTATTGAAAACAGGCTGAATGAATGAACCAACCACCTGATCATAGCTTTTTTGACGGTCAGTAATTTCATTGCGATAGAAATAGCCTACATTGTAGAGATTACCTTGTTCACCAGTGTAATAGGCTTGCACATCGCGCTGTGCATTCTGACCATTCGACATCCATGCTGAGTTAAAGTTGACATGGAAATTATTGGAAAGCTGGCTGGATAGTTGAATTACAGGACCAGTATGCGTTTCACGGTCATATTCATCAATACCCCGTTCTAAAGTTACGCGACGGTCTTCGAAGAAGAAACTTTGGCCTATACTGGCACGCAGGCGTTCTAAACCAACATCATTGAACAGGCTGTAGCTTAAGCCTACGGATGCAAAGTTATTGTCTTCTAAACGGTCATGACCATAGAAACGACGTGGGCTGAATAGCTGATCATAGCTGATCGAAGCATTCACTGAGTCAAAATTTGGCTGACCTTCTTGATTCTCGTAAGGTGCGTAAGCATAAAACAGACGAGGTGTTAGTGTCTGTAAATAGCGTCCTTCTTTTTCAAAAATCAAACCAGCATCGAGAGTGAATTCTGGCACCACAATAGATTTATCTTCACTTGAAGAATTAGTTTGGTTCTGGTCTAAAAGATCAATTGTGTCCTTGTCATAGAAGGTATTAATGTTGCGCAAGGACAATTGAGGAAGCAGGAATAAACCAGGTGTTCGATGATTATAGCGAACTGCCAGATCGTTATAGATACGTGTACCACTCGGTTCGTAACTGCCTGTAGCTGGATTTATATTATTAACATCTTTTTTGAAATAGGCAGTATCGTGATTGGCTTCGAATTGCCAACCAAATGGGTTGCCCGTTTTATAGTTGACCAGGAATTGCGGTAAACGCGCATAAGGACGGTCTTCATCTGCAACTTCTGGGTCTAGGGTCTGGAAATCTTCTACTTTTAACTGTGCTTTTAAGCCAGGAATACCATTTTTATAGTTAATTTCCCAGGCACGACGTAAATTCAGATCAGTTTTAGAATTTGGGTTGTTATTTAAATCTGAGAAGAAATCTTTATCTGAAGCATAGTTATATTCAAGATTGGTTGAGAACTGCTCGTTAATCTGCCAGTCATGACGGAAATGCAGGTCTTTACGGTCTTGATCATCATAGCTACGATCTGAAGGTAAAATGCCCCCCCAGATTTGACCATAGCCAAAGTTCTCGGTCAGATAACGGAACTGACCATCCAGCATTGCACCACGGTCAGCGATATAACGTGGTGTAATGGTAGCATCGTAATTTGGTGCAAGATTTAAATATACTGGAACGCCCAGTTCTAAACCACCATCATTGGTAAAACCAAAACTAGGGGTCAGAATCCCGGTGGTGCGACGATCATCAATCGGGAAGTTAAAATAAGGTACTGCAAGAACAGGCACATCTTTAACGTATATTTTGGTATTACGAGTTTCACCACGACCTGTTTCCTGATTCAGCTTGATGCGATCCGCCTGAATTTTCCAGGTTGGCTTTTGTTCAGGTGGGCAGGTGGTATAGGTCGCATTTTCCAGTTCAACTGTTTCAGTGGAAGTTCTGGCGATCTTTTCTGCACGCCCGTGCGCATGTTGTTCTTCTGCAATATAAAAGCTGTTATTTAAGTCGCCTTGTTGGGTTTTTAGGTTGTAATTAATATCATCACTTTGTGAGAGCAGACCTGCTTGTGCCAGCTGTACTCGACCTTGAGCTTTTGCGTAGGTCTGGGTCTGGTCAATAGTCACTTGATCTGCACGAATCTGACGACCTTGCTGATCAATGATGACATTGCCTTCTAAGTAGGAATCGCCATTGGGATTATAGTGGCCATAGTCAGCAGTAACAGTAGAGGTTGCTTGATCTGGAGCAACTGCTTCAACTTCAGGTGAAACCGGAGTAATCCAGGTGCCTTGACAATAGGCAGAACTTAAATACTGTCCCTGTCGTTGTTGTGCTTCAGGCGTGGCTTTGTCAACATAATATTGAGAGAAAAATGCTTCACCAGGATAGGTTTCCTGTAAGCTTTGTTTAAGCTGCTGATTGTTGCTGTTGGATGAGTCATTTTCTGTAGCATAGCTTGAAATTGAGCTACCACATAACAAAGTTAAGATCGCAGTCGCTAAAGGATTATATTTAAACTGATGCTTCATTTGTCTCATTAACCAATCATGCTTTTATCGCAATTAATTATTGTCGCATCATAGAGAAAAAGTTGATAAGTAGCTACACTTAGTACTTTAAAAACTCAGCCTGTACTAGAATTTATTGCAAATGAATACTCAACGCGAACAATTGATACAATCTTGGATTGCTTCTGTACTCGGTTCAGATCAATTTGAAACTCATTTTTTAGCAGGCGATGCCAGTTTTCGTCGTTATGCACGAATCAAACTGAATAATAAAACATTTATGCTAATGGATGCACCACCAGAAAAAGAAGATTGTGTGCCTTTTGTGACGATAGATGAATTTTTTGATGCGAATGGTGTTCGCGTGCCGCACATTGTGGCGAAGGATCTGGAAAATGGTCTATTACTGCTCGAAGATTTCGGCAATGTGATGCTGTCTGATCTGCTTAATGACGCCACTGTGGATGCTTATTATGAGCAGAGTTTCAAACAATTAGTTCAGTTGCAGTCTATTCAAGGTATAGGGCATTTCCCTGAGTATTCTTATGAAAAACTGATCTCGGAAATGGAATTGCTGACTGACTGGATGTTACCGGCTTTAAAAGTCATTCCGACCGCAGCGGAAAGTGCGCTGATTAAGCGTACCTTTGCTATTCTGGCGAATGCAGCATTAGCTCAACCTCAAGTGATTGTGCACCGTGATTTCCATAGCCGTAACCTGATGCAGATTGCAGGTGAAACAGATCTGGGCGTGATCGATTTTCAGGATGCCGTGATTGGTGCGGATACCTATGATCTAATCTCGATTACCCGCGATGCCTATGTGCAGTGGAATGCTGACCGTGTCTATCGCTGGTTTGAAATTTTCTATAACTTATTGCCGGCTTCTGCCAAAGAGGGTCGTGATTTTGGTCAGTTCAAGAAAGATGCCGACATGATGGCCATTCAACGTCATATCAAGATTTTAGGTATTTTTGTGCGCCTGTTTGAACGTGATGGTAAATCGGGATATTTGAAAGATTTGCCGCGTGTGATGTGGTATCTGCTGGAAGAAAGTAAACCTTATGCAGAATTGCAGCCGTTTATGCAATTTATCAATGAGCGCGTATTGCCAGCTTTTGAAGAAAAATATGGTTCATATGAGGTGGCTGCATAAATGAAAGCGATGATTCTGGCTGCAGGCCTAGGTAATCGCATGCGCCCTTTAACGCTGCATACACCAAAGCCACTCTTGGAAGTTGGGGGCAAGCCTCTGATCGTCTGGCATATCGAAAAGCTGGCGGCGATCGGTGTGAATGAAATTGTCATTAATACTGCATGGCTCGGTGAAAAGCTTGTGGAAGCTTTGGGTGATGGTTCGCAGTTTGGTGTCAAGATTTTATGGTCACATGAAGGTGAGGGGCTGGAAACTGCTGGTGGTATTATCAACGCTTTGCCTTTATTAGGGGGTCAGCCTTTTATTCTGGTGAATGGTGATGTCTGGACCACCATGGATTTTGCGCCATTATTGACAGTGGAGCTGGGTGAAAACCTGGCACATCTGGTGTTGGTGCAAAACCCACCTCAGCACCCACAAGGTGATTTTAGCTTGGTTGAAGGTAAAGCTTATACCTTTGATCAGAGTGTTCAGGGTGAAAATCTGACCTTTAGTGGTGTCTCTTTGATTGATCCAAAAATGTTTGTAGGTCTGGAAGCAGGTAAGCGTCCACTGGCGCCATTACTCAAAAAGGCGATGCTGGCAAATCAAGTCGCTGCCTCAAAGTTGATTGGTGACTGGGTTGATGTAGGGACGCCAGAGCGTTTGGCTGCACTGGATGCTGAAATTCGTGAAGGGAAATATGCTTAAGTGAATATTCACTAAGCACTCCCTACTGTGCCAATATAGAGAAAGCGGTATACTTTCTTCTAATTTTTTCGAGCGTTAATTGTTTATGCATACGTTTTTTCAGGAATTAAAGCAGGGTAGCCAGGCTTTAGGTTTAGCATTGAGTGATGAAACTTTAAATTTATTACTCAAGTACCAGGACGCTTTGGTGCTGTGGAATAAGGCATACAATCTGACTGCCATTCGTGATCCGAAAGAAATGCTGGTCAAGCATCTACTAGATAGCTTAAGCATTTTAAAGGATCTGCCATCAGGCCGTCTGCTCGATATTGGTACCGGCGGCGGGATGCCAGGCATGATCATTGCATTATGTCAGCCGGAACGTAACTGCGTACTATTAGATTCAAATGGCAAGAAAATCCGTTTCCTGAAGCAGTTTATTGCTGACTTGAAGCTAAAAAATGTGATTGCGGTGCAAACACGTGTTGAAAATGAAGACAGTATTAATGAACTCGGTCAGTTTGATGTGATTACCAGTCGTGCCTTTGCATCATTGACCGATTTTGTAAACGCATCAAAACCTTATATGCATGAGCAAAGTATTATTGCTTCCATGAAAGGTCTGATTCCACAAGATGAAGTTAGTGCTTTAAAAGATGAATTCAGTTGTGAGATTATTGAACTAAAAGTTCCGCGATTAGACGAACAACGTCATTTACTTTTATTAAAACGTATTTAAGATTTTCAAAGGAATTGGGTTCAACATGGCACAAATTATTGCGATTGCAAACCAGAAGGGTGGCGTTGGCAAAACCACAACCGCAGTAAATTTGGCGGCATCTCTCGCAGTATTAAAAAAACGTGTGCTGCTTGTGGATATGGATTCACAAGGTAATGCTACGATGGGCTCGGGCATACAGAAAAATGATTTACTTTATTCAGTAACGGATGTGTTGCTTGGTGAAGTGCCGATTGAAACGGCAATTACCAAGGCGGAAGTTGGATATAAAGTATTAGGCGCCAACCGTGATCTGGCTGGTGTAGAGCTGGCAATTGCCGAACAGGAAGGCCGTGAATTTATTCTGCGTGATGCCCTGCAGGAAATTGAAAAATCATTTGATTATATTATTGTAGATTGTGCACCAAGTTTAAGCCTGATTACCGTAAATGCCTTGGCTGCCGTGGATGGCGTAATTATTCCAATGCAATGTGAGTATTATGCATTAGAAGGATTGGCTGATTTGACTCAGACCATTGACCGGATTCAGCAGGCTTTAAATCCTGATCTACAAATCGTGGGTGTATTACGTACCATGTATGATGCGCGTAATGCACTGACACGTGATGTCTCTGAAGAATTACAACAATATTTTGGCAAGAAACTTTACGATACCGTGATTCCACGTAATATCCGTCTGGCTGAAGCACCAGCACATGGCTTGCCAGTGATTTATTTTGAAAAAAGTTCCAAGGGTGCAGTTGCTTACCTCAATCTGGCGGCTGAAATGTTAAAGAAAAGCAAAGTGAAAAAAGGAAGTAAAGCATGACCGTGAAGAAACGTGGACTCGCCAAAGGTCGTGGTTTGGATGCATTACTGGGGTCAATTCAAAAAGAAAAATTACAGCTTGAAGCACAAGGTCTGGATCATGGTCAGCTGAAGCAGATTGATGTGAATCTGTTGAAACGTGGTGAATACCAGCCACGTCGCTATATCAATGAACAGGATTTGCAGGAACTGGCTGCTTCAATTGAGAAGCATGGCATCATGCAGCCGATCGTCATTCGTCCGGTAGATGATGAACGTCATCCTTATGAAATTATTGCGGGTGAGCGTCGCTGGCGTGCAGCACAATTGGCAGGCCTCACTGAAGTTCCTGCGATTGTGCGTGATCTGAATGATCAGGTAGCAATTGCGCTGGCTTTGATTGAAAATATCCAGCGTCAGGATCTGAATCCAATTGATCAGGCAATGGCGCTGCAACGTTTCCATGAAGAATTTGGTCTGAGCCATCAGGAAATTGCCGATACTGTAGGCAAGGCGCGTACGACAGTCAGTAATTTACTGCGTTTGCTGACCTTGGCTGAAGAGGTAAAAGACTTTATGCAGCAAGGGCTGCTTGATATGGGGCATGCGCGTGCGATCCTGACTTTGAAAGCCAAAGACCAGCTGAAAGTGGCTGAAATGGTAATTGAGAAGAGCCTGTCCGTACGCCAGACTGAGCAATTAGTGCGTGATTTCAATACCCCAAAACAGGATAAACCAAAGCCAGTCGTAGCGCCGGATATTCAACAACTAACACAACGTCTGTCAGAACGTTTTAGTGCAGAAGTAAAAATTGATTATAACAAGCAGGGCAAAGGCAAACTGGTCATTAGCTATCATTCACTGGAAGAGCTAGACGGTATTCTTTCGATCCTGGATGACGAATAAAACTTGATTCTTGATTGGGGACAAATCAGATGTGGGAATTGGTAAAAGCAGGTGGGTGGCTGATGCTACCCCTCGTATTATGTTCGATTTTCATGGTGGCCATCTCATTAGAGCGATTTATTCGCCTGAAAAAGAGCCTGATATTACCTAAAGCGCTTTTGATGGGTCCCGGGCAAAATGCCAATCATGTGATGCAAAAACTAAATATGGATAAATCCCTGCAAGGGAGTACATTAGGCCGTGTTTTTGCAGCAGGTGCTGCCAGCCAGCAACAGACCGAGCAATATGCACGTGCCCAGATGGAAGTCGTTGCTTCGCAGGAAATTGGTTATCTGGAAAGAAATATTAATTTTTTAGGAACTTTAAGTGCAGTTGCACCTTTGCTGGGTTTGCTCGGTACAGTGATCGGAATTATTGAATCTTTTCTTATGATTGACGTGGGTACTACCAGCGATCCAGTGCTGATGATGCCGGGGATTTCCAAGGCGTTAATTACGACAGCTGCCGGGATGCTGATCGCGATCCCTGCCTTATTTGCACATCGTTATTTCCAGCGTCTGGTACAGGAATATGTAGCTGAGCTGGAGCAGCAGGCGACTTTATTTCATGCTGACCTGTTTTATTCGCATGCTTCAGAAGCGGATGAAATTCTTCAGAAGGCGAGCTGAGGTGAGTCATGAAATTCAAACGCAATCAGGTTGAAGATGTTCATATCAACCTCACTCCGATGATTGACTGTCTGTTATTTATCTTGGTATTTCTATTGCTTTCTACGACTTTCAGTCAACTCAGCCGTATGAATTTGACCTTGCCAGACGCGCAAGGAGTTCCACCGAAAAACTTTGATCAAAAGGTTGAAGTTACTGTGGATGCAAATGGGCACTATGCAGTGAATGGGCAGTCATTGGCGAGCAAAGAAGTGGCTGATTTAAATACCGCAATTAAACAGATTTCTAACGAACGACGTGATTTAATGTTTGTGATTGCTGCTGATGCAAAAGCAGCACATCAGGATGTGATTCGCGTTATGGATGTTGCAGGGCAACTTGGCTTTGTGAACATCAACATTAGTACGAAAGTACCTACCCGAGGTTATTAGTGAAGCAAGATTTAAAAGTCTATTTACGTCTTCTCAGTTATTTAAAACAATTTTGGGGATTGGCCTTACTGGTTATCCTGGGTTTCGCCATCAATGCTGCAACAGAAGTCTCCGTTGCCAAGTTGCTGGAATATATTATTGAAGCGATTCAGACTCGTGATCAGGGTTTTACAACGATCTTCCCGTTTCTGGTGGTCTTGCTGATCTTTTTCCGCGGTGTAGGTTTGTTTTTGGGTGGCTATTTTACTGCAGTCATTTCCCGAAATCTGGTCTTTAATATTCGTCAGGAAGTCTTTGCCAAGCTAATGCGTCTGCCTTCGCAATATTTTCTGGATAATACCAGTGGTCACATTACTGCTAAAATTATGTATAACGTTGAGCAGTTGACTGCTGCCTCAAGTGATTCACTTAAGGTGATTGTGCAGCAAGGTCTGATCACAATCGCGCTGATTGGTTATCTGCTTTATACAAACTGGCGTTTAACGTTAATTATTCTGATTTTTGCACCGATCATTGGTCTGCTTATTCGCAAAGCTGCACAGCGTATGCGTAAGCTGTCCAAGCAAGTGCAGAACACCATGGGTGATGTGAACCATGTGGTACAGGAGTCTGTAAATGCCAATATGGTGGTAAAAGCTTTTGGCGGTCAAACGTACGAGCAGGAACGTTTTAGAAAGCACTCTCTAGAAAACTTGCGTCGTGGCTTGAAAATGGTTGTAGTGAAAGAGCTCAACAGCCCGATCGTACAGCTTATTATGTCTATTGCGTTGAGTATTGTCATGTTTCTGGCTTTGCGCCCGGAAATCTTGCGTGATACGACTGCTGGTGAATTTGTTGCTTATATTACCGTGGCAGGCATGTTGTCCAAACCGATCAAGGCACTCACTGAAGTCAATGAAAAAATTCAGCGTGGTATGGCGGCAGCTTATTCAGTGTTTGAATTACTGGATATGCCGGAAGAAAAAAATGCAGGTACTTTTAAAGATACTTTAAAAGGTAATATCCAGCTGAAAAATGTGAACTTGACTTATTCTGATGGGTATCAGGCATTAACCGATCTGAATCTTGATGTAAAAGCCGGACAAACAGTAGCATTGGTAGGTCGCTCAGGTGCAGGTAAAACTTCACTGGTGAACCTTTTAATGCGCTATCAGGAAGCAAGCTCCGGTCAAATCCTGTTTGATGGCAAAGACATTAAAGATTTTGAGCTGAATGCTCTGCGTACCCAGATCTCGATGGTAAACCAGCAGGTGGTGCTGTTTAACCGTACCGTGCGTGAAAACATCGCTTATGGTCAGCTGGAAGATGCTGCAGAAGAAGATATTATTGCCGCGGCTAAAGCTGCTTATGCCCATGACTTTATTATGGCTTTGCCAAATGGTTATGATACCGAGCTGGGCGCACAAGGTCTGAATCTGTCTGGCGGTCAGCGCCAGCGTATTGCGATTGCGCGTGCCATTCTGAAAAATGCACCAATTCTAATTCTGGATGAAGCAACCAGTGCGCTGGATAATGAATCTGAATACTTTATTCAGCGTGCTTTTGATGCGGCAATGCAGGATCGTACCACTATCGTTATTGCTCACCGTTTATCAACGATTGAGAATGCCGACAGTATTGTCGTCATGGATCAAGGTCGCATTCTGGAGCAGGGAACCCACCAGGAATTGATCAACCGCAAGGGTGCTTATTACCAGTTGCATCAACGCAACTTCGAGGAACAATAAGTATGTCACTGGCACAGGTCATTCAGGATGCCTGGAATACACAGGCTAAATGGCTGATTGTATTTCGGCCATTGTCCTGGCTGTACCAGATCGGATTTAGCTTAAATAAAGCTTTATATGATAAAGGTTTTAAAGCAAGTTATACCGCACCTGTACCTGTGATGGTGATTGGTAATATTACTGTGGGTGGGAGTGGGAAAACTCCATTACTGATCCATTTGGTTGAATATCTAGAAAAACAAAATGTCCGGGTTGGCGTGATCAGCCGGGGTTATGGAGGTAAAGGTCCATTTCCTTGCTATGTCGATACGCAGGCGACCGCAGAAAGTGTGGGGGATGAACCCGCACTGATTGTCCAGTCGACGGGTGTACCGATGGCTGTTGGTCCTAATCGTCAGCAGAGTATAGAGCTGCTATTGTCCAAACATAATCTGGATTTGATTATTTGTGATGATGGTTTACAGCACTGGGCTTTGAATCGTCAGATTGAGTGGATCGTACTGGATAATAATCGTGGTCTGGGCAATCAGAAACTTCTGCCTGAAGGTTATTTACGTGAGCCGGTTGAACGTCTAGAAACTGGTACTGTAATTGAGCATACGGCTTATCCGCAATCTGACTTGCATATGCATTTGGCTCCCTCACAGCCGTATTTACTCAATCGGGCAGGGTCGCAGGCTTTTGATCCGAACTTACCTTTTTATGCCGTCGTCGGGATTGGTTTTCCACAGCGTTTCTATCAGACCTTGGAAAGCTTGGGTATTCAGCAATTCCAGTGCCATGAATTTCCGGATCATCATGACTATGAAATTAAAGATCTGCAGTTTGAAGATAATTATCCGATCATTACCACTGAGAAAGATGCAGTAAAGATTATGACTTTACTCAAACAGAATCCGGCATTTAATCGTGATATCTGGGTGGTGCCTGTTGAGGCAATATTATCGCCAGCCTGTTATGCGATCTTGCAGCAACAACTTGGTGAATACGGTATTTCTATTTCTTAAGGTTTATTCATTATGAAACACATTGTCATTCCTGCACGCTTTGCCAGCTCACGTCTGCCGGGTAAACCTTTATTAGAGATTCATGGTCGTCCAATGATTCTGCGTGTGGTCGATCAGGCGCGTAAAGTAAAAGGTTTTGATGATCTATGTGTAGCGACAGATGATGAACATATTGCAGCCGTATGTCGTGCTGAAGGTGTGGATGTTGTCATTACTTCACCTGATCATCCATCGGGAACCGACCGCCTAAGTGAAGTAGCAAAAATTAAAGGTTGGGCAAGTGATGATATTATCGTTAATGTCCAAGGTGATGAGCCGTTATTACCTGCGCAACTGGTTCAGCAGGTGGCTCAGCTACTGGTCGATCAGCCAGAATCGTCTATGTCGACACTTTGTGAGTCGATTCATCAGCTTGAAGAATTTCAGCGTGACAGTATCGTGAAAGTGGTGATGTCAAAGCACAATCAGGCGCTGTATTTTAGCCGTGCAACGATTCCTTATGACCGTGATGAAGCAAAACAAGCTGAGCAGAAACTGCATGATCAGGCTTATCGCCATTTGGGGCTGTATGCTTATCGGGTGAAGTTGCTTCAGGAATATGTAACCTGGGAAATGGGTGTTCTGGAAAAACTAGAATCTTTAGAACAGTTGCGTGTGCTGGAAAATGGTCACCGTATTGCCATCTCTGTTGCTGAAGTGAGTTTGCCCCCTGGTGTAGATACCCAGCAGGATCTGGATCGTCTGAACCAGCTTGATCCATCTGTATTCGCCTAATTTGAGAATTTAGCATGCCGCTTGATGCCACCGCACAAATTTATCCTTGGCAACAACAAGTCTGGGATACGCTTACTGGGCGTTTTCCCCAGCTTGGGCATGGACTACTGTTTTATGGCAAAAAGGGTTGTGGTAAGGAAGCTTTTACCCAGCAATTTCTAGCATGGGTATTATGTCAAAATCGTCATATGCGCAATTTGCCATGTGGTGAATGTGGCAGTTGTCAGTGGCTTAAAGCAGATACTCATCCCAATTATGTTTATATCAGTACCGATGAAGAAAACAAAAAACAGAATGCCAAAATCAAGATTGAAAAGATCCGGGATTTATTGCCATTTGTGCAGCAAACTGTTGATGGTTGGCGTGTTATTGTCATAGAGCCTGCTGAAGCACTGAATATTGCCTCTTCCAATGCTTTGCTGAAAACCCTGGAAGAGCCGGGTGAAAATATTGTCATTATTCTGCTGGCTGATCATTACTTAAAATTACCCGCGACAATTCGTAGCCGTTTACAGCATTTTGCTTTGGATCGCATTACATCAGATCAGGCCACAAATTATTTAAACGAATATTTACCAGATGCAGGATCTTCCCAACAACAATTATTAATGAATCTGGCCAATCAGATGCCGTTACAGGCGATTGAAGTGGCTCAGAGTGCCTGGATGCCAATGCGTCAGGATTTTTTGCAAGACTGGAAAAAATTAGTCATAGAAAAAAATATGCCGATCGCAATCGCGACGAGATGGAATAAAAGCCTAAGTTTTAATGATTTTGGGCAGATGTTTGAATACTTGTTGTCGGATTTGATTTGTGTCAAGCTAAATCAGGCCATTAAAAACATCGATTTGGAATTTGACGTATTGGCTGAATATTATTCATTAGAACAGCTTTTTGATATTTATGGGGAATTTCAGCAGTCCAAGCAGTATCTGGAACAGAATGTACAAAGCAATCTGGTTCTGGACCAGCTCTGTATTCGACTGATGAATCTTTAACGAAGAAGGAGAAGAATATGCAATCACGTATGGGGGGTATTATTCAGGCGAATATTCCTGATATTGAAACTCTATTTGCCAGTTATATGCCATTTGTTACAGGCGGTGGTCTTTTTATTCCTTCCAATCAGACAGTAAAGCTCGGAGATGAGGTTTTCGTGCTGACTACTTTACCTGAACAATCACAAAAATTCCTTTAACTGGTAAAGTTATTTGGGTATCACAAAAACAAAATGGTATTAAACCACAAGGTTTTGGCATCCAGTTAAGTGGTGATAAAGGCGTTTTCTTTAAAAATGAGGCCGAACGACTGATTACGGGGCTTAAATCTGCAGGGCGTAGAAGCTACACTATGTAATTCTCCCTGCTGAAAAGGACTACACCGTGTTTGTAGATACGCATTGTCATTTAACTTTACTCGACTTAACATCTTACAGCGGTGATCTGGATCTGGCACTGGCACAGGCACGTGAAGCAGGTGTTTCCAAGTTTATGAGTATTTCGGTAGATCTTGATGATCATATCGAACTGGCCAAGATTGCGGCACGACATGCTGATGTAGGCTACACCGTGGGTGTGCATCCTTGTGAAGATGCTGCAACTATGGCACGCGCAACTACGGATTATCTGGTTGAGCTGGCACAGCCAGAAAAAGTTTGGGCTTTAGGCGAAACAGGTCTGGATTATTTCCATAGCACTGATTTTATCCAGGAACAGAAAGAATGTTTTGCGCGTCATATTCATGCTTCCCAAGTCGTGAAAAAACCGGTGGTGGTCCACACCCGTTCAGCCAAGCATGACACAGTAGATATCATTCGCGCTGAAAAATCTACACATGGCATCTTGCACTGTTTTACTGAGGACTGGGAAACAGCCAAAGCAGTTCTTGACTGTGGTTATTATGTCTCTTTCTCAGGCATTGTTTCTTTCAAGAATGCGCAGGATTTACGTGATGTGGCGAAACAGGTTCCACTGGATCGCGTGTTGATAGAGACAGATAGTCCTTATCTGGCACCCGTACCTTATCGCGGTAAATCAAATGAACCGAAATACGTTCCATTTGTAGCCAAAGCCTTATGTGATGTATATGATAAGAGCTTGGAAGAAATGGCTGCAATCACAATGCAGAATTTTGAAAATCTTCTAAGTTTTAAGTAATACGAATTAAATAAGAGCAGAAGAGAGTTATAGGGTGAAGATGGATCGTCAGGCTCAGTTTCGAGCAAGAGAAACCTTGATTTTTCAAGTGGCAGAACAGCTGCTACTTGAAAATGGTGAAGCCGGTATGACGCTAGATGCGTTGGCTGCAGAACTGGATTTGGCTAAAGGCACACTCTATAAACATTTCCAAAGCAAAGATGAGCTGTACATGCTGCTCATTATCCGTAATGAACGTATGCTGCTGGAAATGATCCAGGATGCGGAAAAGGCTTTTCCAGAACATTTGGCTTTCTTCATGTTGCATCATTTGCACCATCCGGAGCGTACGGTACTGTTTCATCAGATTGAGGAACGCTTATCGACGACTGGGGTGGGCATTCAGCAATTATTTACTGAGCTTTACCAGATCCGGAAACAGCGTTTACGTCTGATTATTCGCATGACAGAAAGCTATCTCGAATCAATTCAAAGCAGTATGCCAGTACGTGATTATCTTGCTTCGATTTGGTCACTGACTCATGGTGCAGCTGCAATCCTGAACTCCAGTTTCTATCAGCGTTACCTTGGTTCTCGTGATACTTTACGTGTGGCCTATATCGACCAGGCTCTGGCTTTACCCAAGAAAATTAATTCGGTTGAGCAGTTTGCTTAAAGGCATTCCATGAAAATCCAGTCTCTATCATCAAATCGTGGTTTTACACTCATTGAATTGATGGTGGTGATTGTTATTATGGGAATTCTGACATCTCTGGTGATGCTGAATATAGGTGGGGTAGATCAACGTAAAGCGATGCAGGCACGTGAAGTGTTTATGCTGGATTTACAACGCATTTTACGTGAAGCGAATGATCAGGCTCGGGTACTCGCCTTGCAGACCCAGCCGGCAACGGATGTCAGCCCATTTCAGTACACTGTGGTGGAATATCAAAAAAAGCCCACCAATACCGATTTTAGCTTAAGTAGCACATCACAGAAATGGATTGACTATACTGAGTTTAAGACCCAAGCTTTGCCAGATAAAGTATTTTTGCAGATTCAGCCCTTGGATCAGCGTTATGAAAATGCACAAAACCGGGATTTGACCATGCAGGATGCGCCAAAATTGATTTGGCTCGGCAATGGGGAAGTGAAGCCGGTACGGATTCAGTTTTATCTTGATAATAATGAAGTCGGTTCTGCAATTGAAATCGACCACTTGGGTAAAATCAATGAAATTTAAATATTTCAAGCAGAGTGCTGGAGCTGATGCAATCAAGCCATTTAAGGCGAGTGCTGATCGATTTCATTATGTGTACCTCGAGCTTAGCTCTTTATCTTACACAGCGGTGAAGCAGCATTACACTCATCGCAGTTCCTCAAGCATAGCTTTCGGACTTTCTTGCGCGACGATGCCGCTCAGGTCGAGTGTTACTCGACTTAATCGTGCCTCAGGTTTTACCTTGCTGGAAGTCATGGTCGCGCTGGCAATATTTGCTACCGCAGCCATGGCACTGACTAAAGTGGCAATGCAATATACCCAGTCGACTTCCCATGCCATCTTACGCACCAAAGCTCAGTTTGTTGCTTTAAATGAAGCAGCACAAATGGAAATCAATCAGGAATGGCTAACAGGAACTTCATCCCGGCAAATTACCCAGCAGGGTGAGTCCTGGCAGATTGATAAGAAATCTGAACCAACCATTAGCCCAAATGTACAGCGTGTTGATATACAGGTCGGTATTGTCAATGCCGATATCGGACAATTGGAATCTGGTGTCAGCAGTCTGGTGTTTTTTAATCATCGGGTGAATCAGACACAATGAAAAAAAATGGATTTACCCTGGTCGAGCTGCTGGTTGCGATTGCGATCTTTGCCGTATTGTCTGCATTGGGATGGCAGGTCTTTGATCATATCCGGGTCACGCGCGATCAAAATACCCTTCATGAACAAAAGCTAAATCAATTACAGCAGGGCTATCAGCAGATTCTGCGTGATATGGTGCAAACAGTACCCTTAACCGCAAATGTAAATGGTGATATTCAGCCAGCTTTAGTATTGCAAGATGGTCGTTTTAATTTTAGTAAGACTGGTGTTACGGATCCGCTGGAACAAGGCATCGCGCCGGATGAGCGGGTGGAATATCAATATCGGGCGGATGAGCAAAAAGTCTATCGGCTTAAATTCAGGAACCTGAACCAGACCGGACGCGATCAACCGGAATCGAGCATATTGCTGAGCGATGTAGAACAGTTTCAAATTATTGCACTGAATCCAAATGAAATCACACAATGGCCGGAAAGTGGACTGGATTTAAATCGTACTGAAAACAAGCAGCTTTTACCGAAAGGCATCAAGATCAATCTGATTGTACAGGGTGTGCAATATGAATGGTTGTTCAGTCTGCTGAACACAGATTATCTGTCAAATAATACCAATAATATAGGCAGCTCATAGGATCAAAGTATGAAGCAGCAACAGGGCATCGCATTAATAACCATTCTGGTCATGGTTGCACTGGCAACTATTCTGGCGGCAACGATTGCCAAACGTCAGGCAGCGACTGCGGAAAGTACAGCTTATCTGATGCGCCAGAATCAGTCCTTAATGTATGCCAAAAGTGCTGAAGCCTTCTTTTCCGAGTTGCTTGTAGATGATGCTGAAAATGCCGCTGATATTGATCATCTGAATGAAACCTGGGCACAACAGATGCCTCCTTTTCCTGTGGAGGATGGCTATATTGCTGGCAGGCTAGAGGATGAGTCGGGCAAGTTTAATCTGAACAGTCTGGTGGCTGAAGATGGAACTGTAAATGAGCCGGCGAAAAAATGGTTTGAACTGATTTTGAAACGGGTTGGTTTACCGGAACAATTAAGTGAAGCAGTGATTGACTGGCAGGATCAAGATGAACTGCCAATTGGTGCTATGGGAGCAGAATCCATTCATTATCAAGGTTTGCCAAATGCTGCATTGCCACCCAATGCCAATTTTCATAGTATAGAACAACTCAAGCTGGTACGAGGTTTTGAAGAGAACCGCTATAAACTGCTGCTACCATACGTAACGGCAGCCCCGCTAAAGGATACGCAAGTGAATATCAATACGGCACCAGCGGCATTGCTGGCAAGTTTGGATGACAAGCTGGATGTGAATGCTGTGCAACAAGCTTTGGATCTTAAATTTGGTAAACAGGAGTACTTTGCTAATATATCTGAACTTTGGCAAGTCGCTCCTTTTGATCAGGTAGCTGCTGAAAATCGTAACCAGTTTGCCAAGCTATTGGGCGTAAAGTCCCAGTTCTTTAAAGCACGGATTGAAGTGATGCTGAGTGAACGTAAGCGTCAGTTTAGCAGTGATCTGATACGGCAAGATAAGCAAGTCTATGTCTCGTATCGCAGTATGGCGCCATTTTAAATTATCTTCATACTTCAGCCAGAGTGCGTAGAAGCTGTATATGATCCGTTTTGTCTATTAACGTGAACTGCAAAATTAATCCTCCTTCTTCTAGTTTTGCTTTATAATTGTAGTGAATTCACCTATTTTTTGACGACATTACGGCACATGTTAATTCGTAAGCTATTTAAGTTTGAAAATGCTCATATCGTGCGAAATTGCACATCGGATCGCTGTAAGCGTTCGATCCATGGTCATAGTTATAAAGTAGAATTATTACTGAAAGCCTCTAAGCTCGATCATGGTCAGATGGTATATGACTTTGGCTTGCTAAAAGGTGTCATCAAGGACTTTTTTGATTCATTCGATCATGCTATCTGCTTTTGGCAGGATGATAATCCCGAATACATTCGGGCCTGCAAGAATTTTAGTGCACGTTGGGTGTCATTGCCAGTATCGCCGTCTGCTGAACAGTTCTCCCGTATTTTCTTCTTTTTAGCACAGCAAGTGCTGGCTTCAACCATTACCCAGAATGGTGAAGGAGAGGTTGATGTGTATTCCGTGATTGTGCATGAAACTGATACCGGTTACGCGCAAAGCTTTTTGGAAGATATCGAAAATGAGCAAATGGGGCTACTTAACCTGGATCAGATTGAATTTTCTGAACAGGTACAAGCTGAATGGACCGATCCTGATATGTTCAACAAGTTGAAACAGGGGATTCCATTCCACAACCCAACCGTAGACTTACAGGTAAAAGTTTAAGCTGTTTCAGTTTTAAACTGCATGACATCAATTTAGGATGAAAAAATGTCTTTATTAACTGAACAGCAAATTGCAAAACTGAATAAAGTCCAGCTGGATGAAAGCTGGAAATATAGCCTGAGTGATTTTTTACTCGGTGCAAAAATGGATGCACTTAAAAATTTTCTGATTGAAGAAAAAAAAGCAGACAAAGTTATTTATCCACCGAATCATCTGATTTTTAATGCGCTAAATACGACACCGCTGGATCAGGTGAAAGTGGTGATTTTAGGACAGGATCCTTATCATGGCCCGAATCAAGCACATGGCTTAAGTTTCTCGGTGCAAAAAGGGGTTGCATTGCCTCCATCTTTGCGTAATATTTTTCATGAGTTGCACTCGGATCTGGGCGTGCCTATTCCTAAACATGGCAACTTGACCCATTGGGCAGAGCAAGGTGTATTGCTCCTGAATGCAGTATTAACCGTAGAAGCGGGCCAGCCGACTTCACATCAAAAACGTGGCTGGGAAGAATTTACTGATCACGTAATTGATGTCATTAATGAACAACGTGAAAATGTAGTCTTTATTCTTTGGGGTGCTTACGCGCAGCGTAAAGGACAACGCATTGACCAGAATAAACACCTTGTACTTAAAGCCGCACACCCGTCGCCGTTGTCGGCAAACCGTGGCGGATTCTTTGGTTGTAAAGTATTTTCCAAAGCAAACAATTATCTTAAACAACATGGCATTGAGCCTATAGATTGGCAGCTGGACGCATGACATATTCTCCTGTATCAAAACAATATCACTCGGATTTGATTGTCGAAGAAGCCCAAAATGGATGGCGCATCGTTCGATTAAATCGTCCGAAATCACTACATGCACTGGATGAAACCATTGCATCGGCCTTGCTTGAGGTTTTTGAAGATTTTCATCACGATGACAATGTAAAAGCAATCTGGTTCGATTCGACCACCCCTAAAGCATTCTGTGCAGGTGGAGATGTACGTAAATTGCGTCAGTTAGTCATCAATGACGAAGTTGCAACTGCGAACAAATTCTTTGAGCAGGAATATGCTTTAGATCTGTTGCTACATAACTATGCCAAACCAGTGCTGGTATGGGGCGAAGGTTATGTGATGGGTGGTGGTCTAGGTTTATTTATGGCGGCACCGTTCCGTCTGGTAACGCCATATTCCCGTCTGGCAATGCCTGAAATCAATATCGGTCTGTATCCAGACGTTGGTGCAACGCGTTTCCTGGCAGATCGTGGTGCAATTGGTTTATTTACCGGTTTAACAGGTTCAATCATGACCGCGGCTGGCGCGTATGGTATTGGCTGGGCTACCCATATCTGCGATATGCAGCGTGATGCTGTTCTGCACAAAATGGTCAATGTTGACTGGGAGCATTATCCGGCGGGAGATTTCCGCGCTATTGATGATACGTTAAACAGTATGCATCGTCCTGTAGGGCCTGGACCATTGCAAAATTCACTTGATGTCATTCATAGTGTCTGCCGTGGCGTTAACTTTGAACATGATTATGAAGCTATTGTTGGTTTAAAGGATGCGCGCAGCGACTGGTTGCGTCAAGCAAGTGAAAATCTTCAAAAAGGTTCTCCAGCGACTGCTGCCTTAACTTGGTTATTATGGCAATGGGGTAAACAGGTACATTCCTGGAATGAAGTTTTTGAGCTGGAAATCCAGATTTCCGACTGGAAAATCCGTCATCCGGACTTTGTCGAAGGTGTGCGTGCACGTCTGGTCGATAAAGATCTATCTCCGGAATGGGAGAAAGGTACTGACCTGAGTCTGAAAGGTATCTTTGGCAATAATCCGCCAGTTACTCAAATTGACAGCTGGAATGTGCTATTAAGACAGTATGGTGTCATCAGCTGATTCATGACTGAATATATTAAAACCGATGCAGAATGGATGCAGTTTGCCTACGAGCAGGCTGCATTAGCGGCAGCGCAGGGAGAAATTCCTGTGGGTGCAATTATTGTCAGTAATAACCAGATTATTGGTCAAGGCTTCAACTCTCCAATTTCATTGAATGACCCTACCGCACATGCAGAGATTGTGGCCATCCGTGAAGCCTGTCAGGCCATTCAAAACTACCGCCTGCCTGATGATGCAGTTCTCTACGTGACTTTGGAGCCTTGCACCATGTGTGTAGGAGCACTGGTACATTCACGGATTTCCCGCGTGGTTTTTGGTACTACAGAGCCGAAAGCAGGCTCACTGATCAGTGCACGTAAGCTCTTTGAGACTGGCTACTACAATCATGTTTTTGAGTTTGAATCGGGATGCTTGCAAGCTCAGTGTGCCGGGCAGCTCAGCGATTTCTTTAGAATGCGCCGGGAACAGAAAAGACAATTAAAGTTACAAGAAAGGCAAATGAATGCTCAGAATCAGGCCTGAATTCTGTTTAATATTAGCCCTTAAAAATAACAACCCCAACCAGGACTTATGATGAACGCCATACAGTAAAAAAAGAATTTCCTGCACCTTTAGCGCAGGTGTTTGACCTGTTGTCTAAACACGCAACTTATAATGTAGCCTTTGCCCCGATTCAGGTGGAACGTATCAAGGATTCTGCGGATCCTGAACGTCCTGATGGTCTGGGGTCAATTCGTAGCTTGGGCATTGGGCCGATCAAGCCGTTAAAGGAACAGATCACACTGCTTGAGCCGAATTCGCGGATTGAATATAAAATTATTAAAAATCCGCTGGTGAAACATCACTTGGGTATTATCGAGTTTGAAGCAGTTTCAGATGATAAAACGCTGGTGACCTATACCATTGAATTGCAGGCTCGTGCACCCTTTGTCAGCAAATTAATCCTTGCACAGCTAAAAGCAGGGATTAAACTAGGCTTCGCGAAACTCGCAAAATCTGTTTAAACAACAATGGAAAAGCAATGACAGTTCAAATTATTACCATTGATGGACCAAGTGGTTCGGGCAAGGGGACACTCGCTGCGAAAATTGCAGCACATTATGGTTTCCATCTGTTAGATTCAGGTGCGTTATATCGCTTGCTTGGATTGTCATTGCAGCAGCAGGATTTGCTGGAATCATTAGATAGTGAACTGGAAAAATGCGTACACATTGCTACAAATTTAGACATCCAGTTTACAAGTACTGCAACCGGAATACAGGTATGGTTAGAAGGTGAGGATGTGACCCACACCATCCGTACTGAACGTGTTGGTGAGTTTGCTTCAAAAGTTGCCGCAATTCCTGAACTTAGAGCTGCATTAGTGGGCCGCCAGCATGCTTTTGCACAAGCACCAGGTCTGGTGGCAGATGGTCGTGACATGGCAACCAGCATCTTTCCGAATGCCCAAGCCAAGATATATTTGACCGCATCGGCTGAATCACGTGCGAACAGACGAGTAAAGCAGTTGCAGGGCATGGGGCTGGATGCTAAAATAAGCGACATTTTAGCTAATATACAGGCTCGAGATAAAAGAGATATGGAACGCACGGTCGCTCCACTCAAGCCGGCAGCAGATGCTTATATCATCGACAGCTCAGAACTGGGTATCGATGAGGTATTTAATCTGATGACCGCTTATATCGACAGCCAGTTAGCTCATTAACCGAATTATCAAATTCAGCAGACGCATAGCTCGATCAGTTTTATATGGGACTATGTAGACGCTTAACTAAACCGGCCTTGTCTGATCCAAGACCGCTG
Organism: Acinetobacter sp. HA; assembly: GCF_000264725.1. Lineage (NCBI taxonomy): Bacteria > Pseudomonadati > Pseudomonadota > Gammaproteobacteria > Moraxellales > Moraxellaceae > Acinetobacter > Acinetobacter sp. HA. The sequence goes on from NZ_AJXD01000017.1 coordinate 53,290, forward strand.
ACTTTATCGGAAATATCATGACCGAATCTTTTGCAGCCCTCTTTGAAGAAAGCGAATTAAACCTCAACGTTGAAAAGGGTGCAGTCATCCAAGGCGTTGTAGTAAGCATCGACTCTGACTGGGTAACTGTTGACACTGGCCTTAAATCTGAAGGCGTTGTTGACCGTGCTGAGTTCTTAAATGAACAACGCGAACTTGAAGTTCAAGTTGGCGACACTGTAGACGTAGTTGTTGAAGCACTTGACAACGGTATGGGTCAAACTGTTCTTTCTCGCGAAAAAGCTAAACGCGCTGAGACTTGGACTAAACTTGAAAAAATCTTTGAAGACGGCGAAATCGTTACTGGTGTTATCTCTGGTAAAGTTAAAGGCGGTTTCACTGTTGACATCGGTCCAGTACGTGCGTTCCTTCCTGGTTCTTTAGTTGATACTCGTCCTATTCGTGATACGACTCACTTAGAAGGCAAAGAGCTAGAATTCAAAGTAATCAAGCTTGACGCTAAACGTAACAACGTTGTTGTTTCACGTCGTGCTGTTATGGAAGCTGAATCTTCAGCTGACCGTGAAGCGCTTCTTGCTCAGCTTGAAGAAGGTCAAACAGTTACTGGTACGATTAAGAACCTTACTGACTACGGCGCGTTCGTTGACCTTGGCGGTATCGACGGTCTTCTTCACATCACTGACATGGCTTGGAAACGTATCAAGCACCCATCAGAAGTTGTGGAAGTTGGTCAAGAAGTTACTGTTAAAGTACTTAAATTCGACCGCGAACGTAACCGCGTATCTTTAGGCCTTAAACAATTAGGCGAAGATCCATGGTTAGCGATCATGAGCCGTTACCCTAAAGGTTCTATCGTTAAAGCTCGCGTAACTAACCTAACTGACTACGGCTGTTTCGCAGAAATCGCTGAAGGCGTTGAAGGTCTAGTACACGTGTCTGAAATGGACCACACTAACAAAAACATCCACCCATCTAAAGTAGTTCAGATCGGTGACGAAGTTGACGTTATGGTTCTTGAAGTAGACGAAGAGCGTCGTCGTATTTCTCTTGGTATCAAACAAACTCGTGCTAACCCATGGGAAGAGTTTGCTAAGAACCACGACAAAGGCGAGAAAGTATCTGGTACGATCAAGTCTATCACTGACTTCGGTATCTTCATCGGTTTACCAGGCGGTATCGATGGTCTAGTTCACTTGTCTGACATTTCTTGGAACGAACAAGGCGAAGAAGCGATTCGTCGTTACAAGAAAGGTGACACAGTTGAAGCGGTTATCTTGTCTGTAGACGCTGAAGGCAACCGTATCAGCCTTGGTATCAAACAATTGAACAGCGATCCATTCAACGATTTCTTAGCTGCTAACGAACGCGGTGCACTTGTTAAAGGTACTGTAACTGCTGTTGACGCTAAAGGCGCTACAGTTAAGTTAGCTGACGAAGTTGAAGCGACTCTTAAAGCATCTGAAATCAACCGCGACCGCGTTGAAGATGCAACTAAGTTCCTTGAAGTTGGTCAAGAAGTTGAAGCTAAGATCATCAATGTGGATCGTAAATCTCGCTCTATCAACTTGTCTATCAAAGCGAAAGACGAAGCTGAAGAGAAAGAAGCTGTTGCTAACTTGAAAACAGCTGCTGCTGGTCAAGAAAATGGTCCTAAGACTATTGGTGACCTGATCAAGGCGCAAATGAGCAACTAAGTAAGCACAGGAAATGTATTGTTAATGTAAGTTAACTAATATTTTCTGAACGATTACTGTAAACGGTAGCGTAGTATTTAATTATTGCGCTACCGTTTTGTATTTAAACAGGTTATTATCGCCATAGAGAGTCCAAGTAGCTTGATAATTAAAGAGGTCGCAGATGACTATTGAAGCACTTAATAAGTCTGATTTAATAGAGCGTATTTCCCTAAAGAACCCGCATTTAGCTGAGCCTTTAGTTGAAGAAGCTGTGAAGATCATGATCGATCAAATGATCGAAGCATTATCGACAGACAACCGTATTGAGATTCGTGGGTTTGGCAGCTTCGCATTGCATCATCGCGAGCCACGTATTGGCCGAAACCCGAAAACCGGTAAGTCTGTTGAAGTCGCAGCAAAAGCAGTTCCACACTTCAAACCAGGTAAGGCACTACGTGATGCTGTAAACGAATCAGCAAACAAATAATTCAAGGGGCGTGTTATGCGTTACGTACTCGTCGTTTTATTACTCGTTGTATTTGGGTATTCACTGGCACTGGTATTGCAAAATGGAACTGAACTATCTGTAGACCTGTTATTTACTCAGGTTCCTGCAATGCGTTTAGGCCTATTATTGTTGTTGACACTGTCATTGGGTGTCATTCTTGGCCTACTGCTAGGTGTACAGGTATTTAAAGTTTTCCAAAACAGCTGGGAAATTAAGCGATTGCGTAAAGACATAGACCACCTGCGTAAAGAGCAGCTGAATACAGCGAAGTTGATGGCAGCAGAAGCGGCTGCTCATTCACGCCATGAAAAGACAGTTGTTGATATCCATCCTCAGGATCGACCTTCGACACCTTTATAAGGATGTGATGTCATAACTTTGACTATTTAAACTTCTCCTGATTATATTTAAAGCACTCTGATTCTTGCTCAGGGTGCTTTTTTATGCTTTAAGTTTTATAAACCCATTAAAAATAAAATTAATTAAAAAAATTGTTTTAGAAATAAGAGATTTAAATTGATTTAAGAAACAGTTTTCATAATTTATATATTTGTTCATACAGCTGAAATCCGTATAATGCCTTAATTTTGTCAATTTAAAGGGTCTTGTTATGAGTATTATCGTTGCCTTGGATGCAAAAAGCCAATATGACGCATTGACGATTGCTGAGCAATTAGACCCTGAGCTTTGCCGTGTAAAAGTTGGTAAAGAGTTATTTACCCATGAAGGCCCATCAGTCGTCAAAGCACTGCAAGATAAAGGTTTTGAAGTTTTCCTTGATTTGAAATTTCACGATATTCCAAATACTACTGCGCAGGCAGTATGTGCAGCCGCAGACTTGGGTGTATGGATGGTGAATGTACATGCTTCTGGCGGTCGTAAAATGATGGAAACCTGTGTTGAGCGTCTTAAAGCTGGGAATTATAATACTCAACTGATCGCGGTAACGGTATTAACTTCAATGGGCCGTGAAGATTTAAAAGATATCGGTCTGGATATTGAACCCTTTGAGCATGTGAAACGTCTTGCTGCTTTGACCAAAGACAGTGGTCTAGATGGTGTGGTGTGTTCTGCGCAAGAAGCAAAAATGCTGCGCGAAACGCTTGGTGCAGACTTTGCATTGGTAACGCCGGGGATCCGTCCGGAAGGCTCAAATGCAGACGACCAAAAGCGTATTGTGACACCGAAACAAGCAATGTTGGATGGTTCTACACATTTGGTGATTGGTCGTCCGATTACCAAATCTGAAAATATGCGTCAGACTTTAAAAGATATTCTGGCAACCTTGTAATTCTATCAATCCGATAAAAAGCCTTTCAAACGAAAGGCTTTTTTTATACATTGAAAAAACAGTATAAAAATAAAAAAGGAATTTACAATGAAAACGCGAGAACAAAAATTACTGGAACAAAATCATGAATTGGAAAAAATAGCGGATCAGCTTGAACAGCAAACACTTCAGAAACAGTATAACTCTGCGAGTTCATGGAATTGGATGGCACGTCTTGATGGTGTTGATATTGTAGAGCTGGCTTCAGAGATGGTTGATACAGTGGAAGAACTATTGGGAGATTAGCTTAAGTATTTGAACATGATTCTTCAATATTTTCCCTCACCTTTGCGAACTCAAAATATATTTTGAGATTCTTCATTTCCCAAGGGGGGCTTCTTCTATTATTTTAAAAGCTTCGCTTCTCTCCCTTTGGGAGAGATTTAAAGAGAGCTAATGAATTAGATGGCTGCTAAAACACTGACCATCACCGGTGCCAATACCGACAAAATAAAGCCGCTCAACATGGCATGCGGAATAAAATCATTACCACAGGCCTGTTTTACCATCGGTAAGGTGACATCCATAGATGTTGCACCTGCAGCTGCAATTGCAGCACGTGGATAGCGCCAGCCAAGACAATACATCAGTAAAATTGCAAAAATTTCCCGAAACAGATCAGTCATCAGTGCAATACTGCCCAATTCAGCATTCCTGAGTTCAGTTACCACAATACCGCTCATCGAGTAGAAGCCATAACCTTGCGATAGCATAATCAGGTCTTGAAGTCTGATATCAGATTGCCATATCGCATAGAGCAGTACACTCAGTAGTGAACCGAGAATACAACCGAGTGGTACCAGCAGAATTTTCCAATTTAGCCATGAGCGGTCGAGTGGGGAATAGGCAAGATCGAGTCCGATCAGGAACATAAATACTAGCAGTAAATGCCAGGTACTGATTTGTGCCTGAATATTTAAGCTACCTAAACCTGCATGCAGCAAATAACCAATACCGAGCGCAATAAAAGCATAACTGATATTGATGAGTGATTTAATTACCAGTTGTGTAGAAACCCGTCCTGAGGAAGGTTGATAACCTGCCCACTTAAACAGCAGATAACAACAGGTAAAGGCACCGAGTGAAGTGATCGCTGCAATTCTGAGAGAGATATTCAGAATTTGATAAGGATGCTTTAGTTCATCGAGAAGTTGTGAAAACTCAAAAGCAATCGCGATCAGTAGCACATAACTAAAATAGGGTAGAACGGCAAAAAATACTTTAACAACAGTTTGAGGCAACTTTCTGGCACACAGAAAGCCGATCGCCAGACAAAACAGTAATTGGAAGATAAGCCAAAAGGATTGCATAATCAGGAAAAATAAAAATTTTCCATATTATGCCATCCCTTTAACGAATATGTTGTTGCTTTAACTGGCTTTACTCAGTAAATGGTAATCTGATGGATTAGCCCACTTGGTTTTCAGCCAGTATTTCCAGGTATAGGTGGGCCATAAGGCAAAATTTTTGCCACCATCCTGTTGATACCAGCTCACGCAGCCCGATTGCCAGACAGTATTCTCCATCATGTGTTGTACCTGTGCGTTAAACTGCTCATGTACTTCATCTTTGACCAAGATTGCCTCGGTATGCGATCGTTCAACCATCTGGATTAACTGCAGAATATATTCTACTTGTGACTCGATCATAAACAGGACCGAGTTATGCGCCAGCACAGTATTTGGACCAAGCAGCTGGAACAAATTCGGGAAACTCTTGATACAGATACCATAATAGCTTTCTGCACCATCTTTCCAGACCTCATTGAGCTTGATGTCATTTAAACCAGTGCATTCAAAGTTTTTCAGATAAATACGCGGATCAGTAATAAAACCTGTGCCATAAATCAGGCAGTCAATCGGCCGTTTTCTACCATCTGCAGTAATAATACTGTCTTCCGTCAGTTCCTGAATTGTGTTAGTGACCAGTTCGACATTAGACCGATTAAAGGTGGGGAAATATTTATTGGAAACCAGAATCCGTTTACAACCCATGATGTAATCTGGAATCAGTTTTTGTGCAACTTCCTTATCTTTGACCTGATAGCGGATATAAGCTTCAGCCAGTTTCTGTGTATATTTCATCACGGTCGGTTTTACGATAGGGACGACACGGGATTCATTCGACCAGTACAGACGAATACGATGTAATTTACGAAACCAGTCAAAGCGTGCAAAAAGCTTCTTTTCCAAATCATGATACAGCCGCTCATCACGTGGAATCACCCAGGCTGCAGTGCGCTGCATCACATAGAGCTGTTTGCATTGTGGAGCGATTTCTGGAATGTACTGAATGGCACTGCCACCTGTTCCAATCGAAGCGACATTTTTACCAGTGAGGTCATAGCTGTGATCCCATTGAGAGGAGTGAAAGATTTTACCTTTAAATTTTTCGATTCCGCTAATCTTCGGAATTTGCGGTACATGCAAAGGGCCGGATGCAAAAATGACATATTGTGCTTCCAGCTGTTCATCTTTATTTAAAGTTAATGCCCAGCGACAACGCTTTTCATCATAATGTGCAGCTTTAACTTCGGTATTTAGACGGGTAAATGCAGGAACATTGAATTCTTTGACCAGTTGTTGAATATAGGCAAAGATTTCCGGCGCTTCCGCATATCTTTTTGACCAGTCAGCTTTCGGTGCATAAGATAGAGAATACATGTGAGATTGCACATCACAGGCTGCACCTGGATACTGATTTTCACGCCAAGTACCGCCAAAATCATTGGACTTTTCAAGAATTATAAAGTCTGTAATGCCTTGTTGTTGCAAACGAATGGCCATTGCAATTCCGCCAAAACCTGCACCAATAATAGCAATTTTGGTTATGTGATTTTTCTTTGTAGTATTCATGCTGTGCAATCCGTGCATATCCAGATTTATTAGAATATTGTAAAGTTCTAAGATCAAACATGATTAATAAGACGACAAAATTGATCAAAACGGCAATAGAGAATTTGTAAAATTTATAGTAAAACAGGAACAATCCTATTAAATTCAAATCGCAATGAAGAGATCGATACTCAGTTTGATGTACTTGATTCAGGGGATGCGCAAGGCAGGCATTGCATTGGAGCATAAGCTGGACAATATCGGGCTGCGTATAGATGACCTCGATCCTACGTCGATCATTCATCCCAGTCTGGAATATGATGTACTCAAAGTTGTAGGTGAGGGAGTTGCACCAGAAAAAGGGATCTTGATCGGACAGCATTATGCACTGGCAGGATATGGCCCGCTGCTCATGCTACTGGTGACTAGCCCTACGGTGAGAGATGCACTAATTCATGGTATCCGTTTTCAGCAGTTAACCCATCTGACTGGGGAAATGAGTTTCAAGCAGGCTGGGCATCGCATTGCACTTTGCTATTGTCCAAGTAATGTGCAGGACCAATTAGGTCAGCTGGTCGCGCAGGCTGAAATCTCTGGGACTTACAAGTTTATTCAGGACCTGTACAAGATGATGGGGCTTTCGGTGCCTGAAGTAAGGATTGAATTGCCATTTCCAAAGCCGGAAGAGTTAAAACAGTTACAGTTTTACCATGATTATTATGGGCATCAAGTACAGTTCAATGCCGATCAGGCCGCTTTCTGGTTTGATGAAGCGGTGTTAAATGTCAAGATTCCTTCAGCAGATGAGATGACCTTCAAGCTGTATGAAAGGAAGTGTATTGCTGAACTGGAACGATTGCGTGAAGATGAAAAGACACCTTCACTAATCCAACGGGTGCAGGACTATCTGGAGCTGCAAAGTGGAGGAATGCCGACCATGGCAGAAACCGCGCAAGCCCTGAATATTCCAGAACGGACTTTGCGGCACCAGCTACAGCAGCTGAATACCAGCTATAAGCAGATCCGTGAGGATATCATTAAGGATAAAGCCTTAAGAATGATTGAATATAAACAATATTCAATTGAAATGATTGCAGAACTGCTAGGATATTCTGAACCGGCGGCGTTTAATCACGCATTTAAACGCTGGTTTGGTCAGAGTCCGCGCCAATATGTAAAATAGCCTAAGTTTGCTAATGCCAAAGTGTTATGGCTTGAAGTTAAATCTTCGCTATAATTTTTATGAATCTCAATAGTAATGAACCTTATGTCCGACTTAAATTCACATCAGCACAACGCCTTTAGCCCCTTATCTCCTGCAGAACGTTATGCACAGGCACTGTCTTCGGGGCAGTTCATGCCGGATGATGCACAAGCGATTGCAGTACATGAGCTAGACCGTGTTTGGGTGGAGTTAATTCAACGCTTTAAGGCTTCCAAGAAAGCATTTCGCCGTTTTCGCCGTCAGACCTCACCGAAGGGTGTGTATATGTGGGGTGGTGTAGGTCGTGGTAAAACCTGGCTGATGGATCAGTTCTACGATTCCATTCCATTTCGCCGTAAAATCCGCATGCATTTTCACCACTTTATGCAGCATGTGCATCGTGAGCTGAACAAATTATCTGGTCAACGTAATCCGCTAGATTTGGTGGCAGACCAGATTTATAAAGATGCCGTGGTCATCTGTTTTGATGAATTTTTCGTATCGAATGTAACCGATGCCATGATCCTTAGTGATCTGTTTCAGAAACTGTTTGAGCGCGGCATTACCTTGGTCGCGACCTCGAATATTGCCCCAGATGGCCTATATAAAAATGGCATCCACCGTGACCGTTTTATTCCGACCATTGAGCTGGTAAAAAAGAATTGTGTAATTCTAAATGTCGATGCAGGTGTGGATTATCGTTTGCGTGTACTCAAACAGGCACAGTTATTCAAGTTCCCGTTAACGCATGATAATAAAAACTGGATGGCACAGCGTTTTAGCGCACTAACCCAGACCCAGCAGCATTCTGATGAACCGATCATCATCAATAACCGTATTGTCGAAACTGTGGCACATACCGAAGATGTATTATGGTGTGAATTTGCAGAACTGTGCCTGAAACCGCGTAGTCCGGCTGACTTTATTGAAATCGCCAATATCTATAATACTGTGCTGGTCAGCAATGTGCCGCACCTGACCGACTTCTTGAATGATGGTACACGCCGTTTCATTTACCTGGTAGATGAATTCTATGACCGTGGTGTGAAATTACTACTCACTTCTGAAGACAATATCGTTGACATTTACCAAGGTGAAAAACTGGCTTTCGAGATTGAACGGACCCGTTCACGTCTGCTGGAAATGCAATCAGATGAATACTTGCATTCGGAGCATCGCCAGATTGAGAAAATTGCCTCCAGCAATGCTGAATAAAGTTTCAAAAAGCGTCGGCTAACCGGCGCTTTTTTTTATGCAAAATTACTGGGCAGTTTATCGACAATAAGCACATTTCATGGCTTAATCGGACTTCAAGAATGACAATGTATATGGAAATGCGTGATTTTTGCGCGAAAATCTGAACTTAAGTCTAATTTCTACATTTCGAAAACTTTATACACTGTCATTAGGGTATTTAGTGAATTGATAACGAAACATTCCGATCAATATTAGCGGACATGAGGGTGACGCTAAATAAAATGATCATTATTTAGGAATGTGATAGTACTATTCAGCTAAATTTTAATCGTTATACTAGAATCTCTTGTATAAAAAGTAGCAATATCAGGAAAGACAATGACTGCACGTATTCAAAAAGGCAAGTTAGCGATTGCTAAAGAACTTTACGATTTTATCGAAAATGAAGCACTACCAGGTTCTGGTTTGGACAGCGAAACATACTGGAAAAACTTTGAACAAGTCGTTGTTGATCTTAGCCCTAAAAACAAAGCACTTTTGGCTAAGCGTGATGACATTCAGGCGAAAATCGATGAATGGCACCGCAATAACACATTTGAATTACAAGCTTACAAAGCTTTCTTGACTGAAATTGGCTACTTGCTACCAGAAGTAGAAGATTTTCAAATTACGACTGAAAACGTAGATGAAGAAATTGCACTATTGGCAGGCCCACAGTTAGTGGTACCTGTACGTAATGCACGTTACTGCTTAAATGCGGCAAACGCACGTTGGGGTTCTTTATACGATGCACTTTACGGTTTTGACGTAATCTCTGAAGAAGATGGCGCAGAAAAGGGTAAAGGCTATAATCCAAAACGTGGCGAAAAAGTTATCGCATTTGCGAAAAACTTCTTAGACGAAACTTTCCCATTGGCAAATGGTTCACATGCTGATGCAACCAAATATGCGGTTGAAGGAAATGCGCTTGTTGTAACGCTAAAAGATGGCTCTACAACAACTGTTGCAGATGCATCTAAATTCGTCGGTTATAACGGCGAAGCTGCTGCACCAACAGAAGTTGTACTTAAAAACAATGGTCTACATGCAATCATCCAAATTGATGCAGCAAGCGCAATTGGTCAAACTGATGCAGCTGGCGTAAAAGACGTAGTTCTTGAAGCTGCTGTAACGACAATCCAAGACTTGGAAGACTCAGTTGCAGCCGTTGATGCAGAAGAAAAAGTAGAAGGCTACCGTAACTGGTTAGGCTTGATGCGCGGTACGCTTGAAGAGTCAATTGAAAAGAACGGTAAGACAGTTACCCGTAAACTGAATGCTGACCGTACCTTCAAAAATCTTGAAGGTGGTGAGACTAAAGTTCACGGCCGTTCATTGATGTTACTTCGTAACGTAGGTCACTTGATGACTAACCCGGCGATCTTGGTAGATGGCGAAGAAATCTATGAAGGCATCATGGATGCATTGGTTACTCCGCTTCTTACGATTGCTGACATTCGTGGTGAAAACACGATCAAGAACTCACGTAAAGGTTCGATGTACATCGTGAAGCCAAAAATGCATGGTCCAGAAGAAGTGGCATTTGCAGTAGAACTGTTCGAGCGTGCTGAACAAGCGCTTGGCTTACCTGCAAAAACCCTGAAAATCGGGATTATGGATGAAGAACGCCGCACTTCTGTTAACCTGAAAAACTGTATTGCTCAGGCCAAAGACCGCACGATCTTCATTAATACCGGTTTCATGGACCGTACTGGTGACGAAATCCATACCTTCATGGAAGCAGGTCCATTCGTTCGTAAGGGTGAAATCAAAGGTCAAAAATGGTTCCCGGCTTATGAAAACCGTAACGTAATGATCGGTTTGCAAACAGGTTTGCGTGGTAAAGCACAGATTGGTAAAGGTATGTGGCCGAAACCGGATATGCTATTAGACATGTACAAAACCAAAACTGAGCATCCAGAAGCAGGCGCAAGCTGTGCATGGGTACCGTCTCCAACAGGCGCAGTGATTCACGCGATTCACTACCATCAAATTAATGTGGCAAACCGTCAGCAAGAATTACTTGCAACTGAAGCATTGCCTCTTGATGACTTGTTAACACCACCATTGGCAGCTAACACCAACTGGACAGAAGAAGAGAAACTGAAAGAACTGGAAAATAACTGTCAGGGTATCCTGGGTTATGTGGTTCGTTGGGTTGATCTGGGTGTGGGTTGTTCAAAAGTGCCTGATATCAACGATGTAGGTTTGATGGAAGACCGTGCAACTTTACGTATCTCTTCTCAACACGTTGCAAACTGGTTGCGTCACGGTATCGTAACTCGTGAACAGGTTGAAGAAGTGATGCAGCGTATGGCAAAAATTGTGGATGAGCAAAATGCCAATGATCCATTCTACACGCCAATGGCGGCTGACTTTGATAACAATATTGCATTCCAGGCTGCTTCTGACCTGATTTTCAAGGGTGGTGAGCAACCTGCAGGTTATACAGAGCCTTTACTTCATGCAGCGCGTTTAAAATTGAAAGGTTATACAGGTGACTAATCCTGTCTGATCTAAAAAAGCCTCTTCGGAGGCTTTTTTGTTGGCTGTCTAAAATGAATCAGTTATTAAAAATAGAGAACATATAAATTTGTCGATAAAAGCGTAACAATTCGTCGCTCAGCTCTGATCTATAAAATTGTTCTGATAAAGTAGAGAAAAATTCACAAGTTGTAGGGATGGAAATGACAGCCTATCAAAATCTAGATCAACAATTTATTGGCGGGCAATGGCAGCAAGGCGGCTCGATCCACACGATTCAAAATTTTAATCCCTATACTCAACAGGAAATTTTTACCTTGCAGGCAGCAAGTACTGAAGATGTAGATAGTGCTTATCAGGCAGCGCTTGCAGCGTTTGAGCAAGGTGCCTTAACTTCGGTTCAGGTGCGTAAAGGGCTGATCCAAAACCTGGCCAATATCATTCAGCGACGCCGTGAAGAGATTGTAGACTGGTTGATCCAGGAATCTGGTAGTACGCGCTTTAAGGCAAATCTTGAAGTAGATGCATCGCTGGGAATCATTCAGGAAAGTGCTAAATTTCCGGATCTAATCCAGCCAGAAGAGCTGGAAAGTCGAGATCCTGCACGTAAAAGTATTGTGATACGTAAACCGCTTGGTGTGATTGCAGTAATTAGCCCTTGGAATTTCCCTTTTCATTTATCCATGCGTTCAGTCATTACCGCAATCGCTTGCGGAAATACGGTGGTACTCAAGCCGGCCAGCGATACGCCAGTCACGGGTGGAACACTGCTTGGAAAATTATTTGAAGAAGCGGGTACACCACATGGCGTCCTTAATGTGGTAGTCGGTGCTGGTAAAGAAATCGGTGATTATTTTGTCGAACATCCTATTCCAAAAATGATTTCATTTACCGGTTCAACTGAAGTTGGGCAGGGTGTGGGAAGTAAAGCACTGTCAAGTTCGCGTATGAAACGTCTTGCACTGGAATTGGGTGGTAATGCACCACTGGTAATTCTGGATGATGCGGATCTGGATCTGGCAGTAGAACTTACTGTTATGGGACGCTTTATGCATCAAGGACAGATCTGTATGAGCACCAATCGGGTCATTGTTGATCAGAGCCTGCATGATGCTTATGTAGATAAACTGATAGAGCGCGTGAAAACCATCCCTGTTGGTGATCCAAATTTGCCAGAAACCATCATTGGACCAATTATTAATCAGAGCCAAGTTGAAAAGCATTGTAAGATTATCGAACATGCTAAACAACTAGATGCACAGCTGGTCTATGAAGGCGGTATAGAAGGAAATGTAGTGGCACCGCATATCTTTACTCATGTCGATCCTTACTTTGAAATCGCTCAGGAAGAAAGTTTTGGTCCGATTCTACCGATCCTAAAAGCAGATGATGAAGAACATGCACTGAATTTGGCAAATAACTCTCGCTTTGGGCTTTCCAGCGCAATCTGTACCTCAAATATTGAACGTGGTGAACGTTTTGCTGCTCAAATAGATGCGGGTATGACGCACATTAATGGAATTACGGTTGCAGACCAACCGAATGCACCATTTGGTGGGGAGAAAAACTCAGGTCTGGGGCGTTTTAATGGACGTTGGATCTTTGAGGAATTTACCCGTACACATTGGATGACCTTGCCAAAACAATAGTCCTGTTAGCAAAAACACACAGGTCTGTGATCACCGAAGTATTATAATATTTCGGTGATTTTTTGTTTGGGGCTGTAGTAGATAAGATTAAATTCCAGTCCAATTTAACAGAGTTTTAAGCTGTTGTTTTGGGCTGCCATAGTTAAATCGAAATTCACATTCTTTAATAAACAATGGAAAGGCATTTCGGTCAATACCATTATATTTTCGAAGGATTCTTTTTGCTTGATTCCAAAAATTCTCGATACCATTGATATGATTTTGACCGTCAGCAAAATGGCTTGAATGATTGATTCTATAATGGCTAAAACCTGCAACATCGAGTGCATTGTAACTGTGCCAATGATCAGTATAAACAATACTATCAGGAGTAATTTTCTTTGTGATTACAGGCATTAGTGTTATTGATTTGGTATCAGGAACAATGATGGTATACACTTTCCCGTGTCGCTTTAGTAAGCCAAACACGATCACCTTACCTGCAGCTCCCCGACCACGTTTACCTTTACGAGAACCACCAAAATAGCTTTCATCAAGTTCGATAAGCCCTTCAAATCTTTCAATGGCATCTTGGTCAAGATGAAACATAATGACTTGACGAATTTTCTTATAGAACAATGCTGCAGAATTGGGTTGTATCCCAAGTAAATCAGCAGCAGTTCTAGCAGTTACTTCAGCAATAAAAAACTCCAATAGCTTTCTTTGAGTTTTTTTATTTAATTTACATCTAGTTATCTTCATAAAATTAGACTATCACAAAGCTAATCTACTACAGCCCCTTTTGTTTTTAAAGATTTTATGTGCGCTAACTTTAAACCGCTCACCTTACAGCAACTGCATGACCTTAATCTTCCTGAAATTCCGTTTGAATATCCGGAAGAAGTCTATCCCAATTATCAGCTGCCTTTGTTATTCAAGTCAGAATTTGGTTTGGAATGGCGCTCGGTGAATTTTGGTTTGATTCCAAAATGGGCTGAGGATAAAACCATCGGAACTCGCACCTATAATGCTCGTAACGAAACCTTGCTGCAGAAGCCTAGTTTTGCCGAGGCAACAGCGAAATGTAAATTTGGCGTAATCCCGGTAACAGAGTTTTATGAGTCTAAATATTTTGATAATAAGCCACAGCGCTGGGGTGTAAGACGTAAGGATGGGAAAGCATTTTATATTGCTGCCCTATATGAAATTGCACGTGTGCAGGATGAGATCGTACGTTCAAGCACTATGATTACCATGGACGCAATTGATCATCCTATGATGAAGGATTTCCATGAACCGGGAAATATCAAGCGTTCTGTTATTGTGATTCCACATCAGCGTATGGATGAATGGCTAAATCTGAAATCATCGAATATACAGTCTTTTGTTGAGGGATTTCCCGTAGAAGAGTTTGAGTGTTCACATGTACCCAAGGAGGTGATCAAAAAATTCAGTCCCCAAATGAATTTTTTTGAATGATTTCTGAAGAAGCAGAAAGATAAAGCTAGTCTATGAATTCATCTTTCTGCTTAAGTCACGCTAGTGCCTGATCAGTTTTTTATAGTTTTTAGATCAGCGCGCAAGGTTTTTGAAGATGTGACGTAAACTTTCCATGGTTTTTTCGATTTGAAGTGGTGTTAGGCCTTCAAATGACTGTTCCAGAACAATGTTAGTCAGGTCATTAATCTTATGGAACATCTCATGTCCTTTTTCTGTAAGAACCACACGCGTAATACGTGCATCGTCTTCACAAGAATAAGTATTAACCAGGCCTTCGTCTTTAAGACGATAGACGATTTTTGTGGTGGTCGACATTTTAGAAACCACCATCTCAGAAAGATCAGACACGCTCGCATGTGGTTTCGCTTTTAAGGCAAGCAGAATACGGCGACGTGAATTGTCAACGCCATATTTCTTGAGCGCGTGGTCAACATTTAAAACATATTGTGCGTGGACTTGAGTAACCCAATAGTAGGGAAAATTTTCTAAAGTAAATTCTTCTGTTGAAGGTAAAAACTTCGCATACTTTTTAGTCATGGTAGATTCCTTGTATTTATTTTTGTAAGGCAGTTACATTCTATGAAAATGTTTATATAAGTTTCAACCATTATTTTTAAAAAATGCGACAAAATGTGAATCAATGTTTTTAATAATGCTAATAATTGACACAAATTACCGGCTGGTCGAGAAAGACCTAAGTTTACCTATTTTTAACTCATCTGTTACCTATTCACTTCTGCCATACATCGGGAAATTTGTTATGAATTTTGATCCAATTATAAATAAAATTATAGGAAAGAAAGATTTAGTAGTAAGATTTAAACTTGAAGGTGTATTTAACCCGATGAATGTCACTTTAATTTTTAAAATAAAATAAGGAAAGCGTGGGAAAGATCAGTGATTGGAGGATAGTGGCGTCTTTATTAAGTCATTCTTCATTCCGATGATATGAAGAAATTCGTTACTAAAACTATTTATGAAAATATCTCTAAGCATTATCTCTATTTAGGGATATATCTGAGAAAAGCTGGTACTGATATTGATGATGATAGGGTGATTGTTTACGAAAACTGATGAGTGACTTGGAAAGCAACGCTTTTTTTCGCATATCAGCTAAACTAATACGACGACAGGGGTTAAGTGAAGCACTGAAGAACAATCTTGGCTATTAATCATTAACCAGTTTGTATAGACTTCTATATAAACAAGTATTTACGGAATTAATATAAAAAGACCATTACAAATTAAAAGCTTTGTGCATAATAAGAGAGTCTTAAGTCAAAAAGGTTACTTTTATGGATCCGTCGCCGTGCGCAGGTCTACTTTATATTTCGATTTCAGCTAACTATCTCGGAGATATGAACTAATGGAGTTTTTATTAGATCCGGGGATATGGGTTGGTTTGATTACGCTTATTATTCTAGAAATCGTATTAGGTATTGATAACCTAGTCTTTATTGCAATTCTTGCAGAAAAATTACCCCCAGAACAGCGTGATAAAGCCCGTGTTATTGGTTTATCTTTAGCGTTACTTATGCGTTTAGGATTGTTATTTGCAATCTCTTGGTTGGTTACTTTAACCGAACCGTTAATTACCATATTTGAAAAAACCTTCTCAGGACGTGACCTCATCCTTTTGGGAGGCGGTTTATTCCTTGTCTATAAGGCAGTAGGAGAACTACATGAGAAGATGGAAGGTAAACCCGAAGTCAAAGTCACGACAAATGTAGTTTATGCAAGCTTTACCGCAGTTGTAGTGCAAATTATTATTTTAGATGCAGTTTTTTCTTTAGACTCAGTCATTACCGCAATTGGTATGGTCGACAACATCTATGTGATGATGGTGGCAATGGTTGTCGCAATGTTGGTGATGTTACTTGCATCTAAGCCATTGACTGCTTTCGTAAACCGTCATCCAACAGTGGTAATTTTATGTTTAAGCTTCTTACTGTTAATTGGTATCAGCTTGATTGCAGAAGGTTTTGGCTTCCATATTCCAAAAGGCTATATCTATTCAGGTATTGGTGTTGCTATTGCTATTGAGGCGTTTAACCAGTTTGGTCAGCGCAATGTTGCAAAACATGAAGCAAAAATTCCATTACGTCATCGTACTGCCGACTCGATTTTAAAATTGATGGGCGGCCGAGTAGAAACCAGCAGTCCAGATATGAATGCTGAAGCACAAGAAACCTTTGCAGATGAAGAGCGCTATATGATTGGTGGCGTGCTCACTTTAGCGGAAC
This sequence comes from Acinetobacter sp. HA, assembly GCF_000264725.1. Taxonomy (NCBI): domain Bacteria; kingdom Pseudomonadati; phylum Pseudomonadota; class Gammaproteobacteria; order Moraxellales; family Moraxellaceae; genus Acinetobacter; species Acinetobacter sp. HA. The sequence continues at coordinate 69,933 of NZ_AJXD01000017.1, forward strand.
GTTCTGTAGCATCTATTATGACACCGCGGGGCCATATTTCTTGGGTAAATCTTGATGATAGCCCAGAGCAGATTCGTGAAAAAATCTTGTCGGTACCACATAGTCTGTTTCCAGTCTGTCGTGGCAGTCTGGATAAGGTGATCAGCGTTGTTCGTGCCAAAGAATTGCTGGATGTATTGGAAGAACCAGAAGCGTTAAAAGCACTGATTAAGCGTCATCGTCCTATCTTTATCTTTGAAAATATGAAGGTTATTGATGCAATTAATACCTTGCGGACTTCTAAAGGTTCTTTGGTTCTGGTGAGTGATGAGTTTGGTCATGTACAGGGTCTGATTTCACCACTAGATGTATTTGAAGCGATTGCAGGGGAATTCCCGGATGCAGACGAACAGCTGGATTTAGTTCGTGTGGATGATACGCATTGGATTGCTTCAGGCATGCTGGATTTGTATCAGCTGGAACTAGAGCTAGGTATGCTGGATCTAATTGAAGAAGATGCTGGTTATATCAGTGTTGCAGGTCTGATTCTGGATAAAACCAATGGTCATGTAGAAGTTGGTACAACACTGGAGCATCAACAGGTTACTTTCCAAGTGACTGAAATGGAAAACAATCGTATTAAGTCGGTGAATATCCATTACCAAGGTTAAGTTTGATGTTCTGACTTAAACTGGTTTATCTAGGAAAAGCCAGCAAGTAGTTACTTGCTGGCTTTTTTATGCCTAAATACTGTGATACAGACAGTAGAATAATTTTAAGCTTGGAAATTAGTCAGTCAGCTAAAAACTATAAAAATTGCTTATTTTCTTCAAAAAAATCGAGGTTAAAAATACATAATTAAATAAAAGCTTGATACATGTCTCATAATTTATATATAATAACTATTAAATTCAATAACTTAAATTTATAGTGAACTATTTGGTAAATGATAAGTCTGATATTGTGTATAAGAACTTAAAAATCCTATGCTAATCTGCCAAATCAGAAGATTTACTAATCACACGCTTTTAGCTCGGAATCAGTAGAAAAGTATCATGAATTAACTGATCTGCCTGCCGCTTCAATGGATGACATACATGAAAATCAGAGAAACCATCATTGATTTTGCAACTTTGCCAGCCCAGCAGAAACATGATTTTTTTCAGCAGATGCTGGAATTTGATCAACTCATTTTTCCCTTTGCGTCTGTTGAACAGCTATATCAATATGTACATGATCCAGAAGCAGTCTCTGTACCAGTCATACAGTATTTCGTCGGAGAGCAGCTGATTGGCCAGAATATTATGCCAATTCTCAAATTGCAGCTGCAGGACAAACCTATTTTTGTGGTGACTTCACGTGCCGGAGTACTGGAACAGTATCGTCGTAGTAATCTGACTTTAAAGACTGCCATTCGTGTGGCTTTGCGCTATCGTTTACGTTATCCGGCCATTCCACTTTGGTTTGTCACCACCTTGATGCAACCGAAGGTCTATACCTTGTTTGCCTCACGTAGTCGTTATTTCTATCCAAGAAAAGGTTACACCATGCCGACTGCTCATCAATCCGTACTTGAGCTGATGCACAGATACAAGTCTCAGGTAGATAAACGTGGGCAGGGTATTTATGTTGCACCGGCACTGATGCCTAAAGTCACGCCAGATCAGTTGATTCGACTGCGCAAACGCAGTGATGTTCATTACCAGTTCTTTATGCAGCACGTGCCAGACTATTTTGATGGGAAAGGATTGATGTGTGTTTGCCGCTTAGATTTCAAAACAATTTCTGAAACAATTATGAATCTGGCTTTCGGGAAATCTGTGCACTAGACACAGCTTTCCTTAATGATAATAAATCAAAGCAGCTCAAAATCAGCATATTGTTGAATAATTTCAGGATTCAACAGATGAATCTGATCGATAAAGACAACATTAAAGCTGCCCAGTGTAGAGGTAATTTCAGCAGCCCTTTTACCGGCAATCGCGAAATGCAGATGTGCAGCAGTTGCCGCAATTACTGGGTTAGCCACAGCACTATAAGCTGCAATCAATGCACCCAAGGCACAACCTGTTGCAGTCACACGTGGCTGTAATTCTGAGCCGCCCATCACCTTAATCACAGGATAATCCTGGGAGATGATGTAATCTGATTCTCCGGAAATGGCGATGCACTGGCATTGTGCCAGCAATGATTTAGCTTGTTGATAGACTTCTGAGCTGTCTAATGTCGTACCTACACCTTTGCCTGTAACCTGTTTGCCTGCCAGAGTACCGATCTCGGAGGCATTGCCACGTACAATAGTTGGCTGAAATGCCATTAATTGGTCAGTCACTTCTGAGCGCCAGTGCAGAATTGAACCATAACCAACGGGATCCAGCACCCAGGGTTTTTTAATCGCATTCGCAGTCTGTGCAGCAATCAGCATGGCCTGAACTTGTTCAGATGTTGGTGTTCCTAGATTCAAACTGACGGCTGCTGCAATTCGGGCAAAATTTTCAGCTTCAAAAGGATTGTCAATCATGGCAGGTGCAGCATTCGCAGCCAGTAGAACATTCGCTACATAATTACTGGCAACAGCATTGGTCATGATATGCACTAAGGGTTGCTGTTGTTGTAATGCTGTCCAGGCATCACAAACACCTTCTAGAATGTCATGGTGCAGTTGAGAAAGATTGGTATTCATATTGATATTCACAGTGCGTCTGGCTGAATCCATCAGCGGGTAAAATAATGGTCTTGATGTTTGCAGTTGCGGCAGCAGAGACTGACATAGTCCGTGGCATCATAATCCACGGTCAGTTCCTCGGACCCACAATGCATACAGCGTTTATTGGAATAGAATTTTAAACGAGGCTCAATCTGCTGCCATGAACGCCAGATTGGCTGGAAGAAAATATTTTCATTATAGCCAAGAAAATGAAAGAACAGAATTGCACTCATTTTGCTTAAAGGCAATTGTGGTGGACGCGGCAGGGTAGAGGTTTCCCATTTTTCGTTGATGGCACGTTCACGGTACTGCTGCAGGGTTTTTTTCAGCAAATTAGTATTGATGAAATTTTCATTGCGGGCTTGCAAGGCTTTTTGTTTGTATAAGTATTCCAGCGCCGTTTGTACTAGATAATAAATCTGGCCGACTGCCAATACATCCAGCATGCGGTAGCAGAAAGTCTGAAAACTTTTATTACCCGCAATCTGAATGCCCCAGCTACGACAATAAAACTGGGCAAATTGAATCACTTCCTGATACAGCAGAAAATATAGGGTTTCTTTAACTTCATCTGCACTTTTAAAAGGCACGCCTTTGCTTAAGTTCTCAAAGAACCAATGGCGTAATTGCTGGGTAATGCTGAACAGGCTCGGCTCTGAATAACCATCCAGACGCACATTAATATAATAGTGCTGCTGATCGGCATTAAAGTCTTTCAGACTCAGAATATTTTCCTTGCTGAGGCGTTTAACCAAAGCATTTTGCATCAGATAATTTGGACTGATGTTGTGATATTTGATCTGATCCCAGTCTATATATTCAGCGTGCTGGCTGTGCTCATGTACATGATCATCCAGAATTGCCAGCAGAAATAACTTGTTTAAAAAGCTGAGCTGGCCTAATTCATATTGATGTACATCTTTTTTACTTTGATGCTGGCGATTTTCCTGCAGACGTGTTTCCTTCATTTGACGTCTACGATTGGCCAGACATTTTTCACAGAAGCAATTATGTTTTTGGTCAGGATAAAGCTGATGATGACAGTGACTGCATTCGTGATAATTCAGTTCCTGATCAAATTGTTCTGCTTCGACCCAGTACATTGCTGCCTGACACAAGGGACATGCGGTACTTTCATCAAGCTGTTTCTGCAAAACATTAAGCGTCATATCAACTAGCAATCGTAAAATGAAGAAGGAAAATCATTATACACAGTGCAGCTTGGGCAAGTGTGGTTCAGGCTAAAGTTTTCATCATGAGCTGATAATCAGGAATGCAAGAAGACTACTTAAGTGGCCTTCTTGCATTGTTGAAAATGGTCTTTAGACTGGGCAAGGCAGGGTTTCGTCCTCTTCACCCAGATGTTTGGCATTAATTAAAGCTTGGACTTTTTTAGGCTGAACCTTTTTGGAACCAAGTGCATTATAGCTGTTCAGAATAGCACCCACTTCATAGGCTTGCATCTTGATGCCCTCACAGCTCATAAACAGTGCAATTACTTTATGGTCAATATTGGCTTGATCGAGTGCTTGCAGGGTCTTGATGTTTTCAACACGTACGATATGTTCTTTAAGATACATAGTTCACCTCATTTTTTATTGTAGATATAGTTGTGTAATCTGCACGTTTAAATAAAAGCAAGAAGTATGCACAAAACTGTTTTTATGTATTGAACTTTTGAAATACAGAATAAATTGAATGTAGGATATTGATTTATTTAATATTAAAAATATTTAAAATCATTATTGAAATGAATGGTTCCTGGCTTGGAGATACTTAATTCCATATTAATGTGCTTTTCAATGCAGCCTTGTGCATGAAAATGTACATAGGCTTAAATACATGCACGCAACTGATTGGCTAGCTTGCGATTCAGTGCTTCCTTTCTTGCCAGATTTAGCTGTATTCCAAACGAGATTGGCATATTCAGTTGTGGGCTGGTATACACGGCAAAAAGAATTTTATTGTCTTTATTTACAGCAAACGTATATTCACCTGTTTGTTTTTCTCTGAGCATTTCAAAGTAATTATAATGTATGAGAGAGGGTGGGTTCCCCACACCCATAGCAGAATCGTACGATAAATCAATCTGCTTTAAATGTGGAAAATACATCACATCCTGAATCTGGTCAGGTTCAGAATTGGCGACACTGATCATTAGAATTGTATTGGTTTGTGTGGAAGCCAGACATTGATAGGGCATTTTCCCTGAATAGTTTGCAGCCTGAACAGAAGCGATATGGAAAACAGAAAAGCCGGCAAGCATTAGAATTTTTTTCATATTTATTTTAGTAATATCTTAAGACGGCATATTTTTGTTTATTGTTTAAATATAAGTCAATTACTTTCAGTAATTTAAATACCTGAATTGAAATAACTCCAGTTTAGTCCCATATATAAAAACACAATGAAATGCACAGACAGGCAGAATAAGTTGTCGTATGATCAATATGATTAACATTTTTTGCTTTACATAAGCGGTGTAAAAAGATCAGGACATTAATATGAATATTGCGGCTAATCCAGCGATTGAAGCAGATCAAACCATTTATTTAAAAGACTATCAAAAACCTTCTTATATCGTTGACTCGGTTGAGCTCAATATTCAGGTTTATGCAGATCATACGCTGGTCAGCGCTACACTGGTAATGCAGCGTCAGACTGAAGGTGAGCTGGTTTTACTCGGTCGTGATCTGGAATTACAATCAATTCATGTTAATGGTAAGCCACTTTCTGAAAGTGAGTACAAGCTTGATACTGAACAGTTAGTGATTGGCAATGCACCGGATCAGGCTACGATTGAAACTGTTGTTCGTATTCATCCTGAATCCAATACCCAATTAGAAGGCCTGTATCAAGCCAGTTCGGATCTGTTTGTGACTCAGAATGAACCAGAAGGCTTCCGTAAAATTACCTTCTATCCGGACCGTCCGGATGTCCTGTCTGTTTTTACTACACGTGTTGAAGCAGACAAGAAATTCCCGGTACTTCTTGCCAATGGTAACCTGATTGAAACGGGTGAAGCGGGGGAAGGCCGTCACTATGCAATCTGGCAAGATCCAACCAAAAAACCAAGTTACCTGTTTGCCTGCGTGATCGGTGATCTGGCGGTGATGAAAGATCGCTATACCACTTCTGAAGGCCGTGATGTAGCACTTGAAATTTATGCTGAAGAGAAAGACATTCCAAAGTGTAAAATTGCCATGGAAGCCTTAAAGCACTCTATGCGTTGGGATGAAGAACACTATGGCCGTCCTTATGATCTTGATAATTACATGATTGTTGCCACCAGCGCGTTTAATATGGGCGCAATGGAAAACAAAGGTCTGAATATCTTTAATACTTCATGTGTACTGGCAGATGAAGAATTTACCACTGATGCTGCAATCATGCGGGTACAGTCAGTGATCGCACATGAATATTTCCATAACTGGACCGGTAACCGTATTACCTGCCGTGACTGGTTCCAGTTATGTTTAAAAGAAGGTTTGACTGTCTTCCGTGACCAGTCTTTCTCTGAAGATCTGCAGTCTGCAGCAGTGCAGCGTATTGATGATGTTGCAGTGCTTAAGGCGCATCAGTTCCCTGAAGATTCAGGTCCATTGTCGCATCCACCACGTCCAGACCATTTTGTCGAAATTAATAACTTCTATACTGCGACGGTGTATGAAAAAGGTGCGGAAATTAACCGCATGATGGCGACCTTGCTGGGCAAAGCCAAATTCCGTATGGGTACAGATGAATATTTCCGCCGACATGATGGTGAGGCAGTGACGGTGGAAGACTGGGTTGCAGCATTGAGCGCAGGTTCTGGTGTCGATCTGTCCAGCTTCCTGATCTGGTATAACCAGCCAGGTACCCCAAAGCTGGAAGTGCATGGTGAATATGATGCAGAAGCACAGACCTATTGCCTGAACTTTAAACAAAGCCTGAAAGCACACCCGAAATATCCAGATCTGCAAGCAGTCCCGATTCCTGTGGCATTGGCCCTGTTTGATGCAGAGAGTGGTGAACAGCTGACCTTGAATTCAACAGCGCTGTTTGAAAATGGTGTCAAAGATGGGGTGTACCTGTTTGATCAGGAGCAGGCACGTATCGAATTTACTGGGGTAAAAGCAAAACCAGTGGTGTCATTACTGCGTAACTTCTCGGCACCAGTCAATCTGGAATTTAACTATTCGGATAAAGAGCTGGCCTTCTTGCTACAGTATGAAACCAATGGTTTTAATCGCTGGCAGGCGACCCAGACTTTACTTGAGCGTATTCTCCTGAATGATCAGCCTGCGGACATTTATGTGCAGGCGATGTTGAATACCTTGCCGGGGGTGATTGAACAGGATCCGTTATTGGCATCTCGTCTGTTTGATGTGCCAACTGAGGGGTATCTTGGCAGCCGTATTGATGTGGACTATCGTCCAAGCAAAATTCAGGAAAAACGTAACGCCTTACTGAATAAATTGGCACGTGCTTTTGCTGACACTGCCAAAGAAATTTACCTGTCACTTGATCCAGATCTGCAATCTGATTTCTCTCAGGCAATGGGTACCCGTGCATTAAGAAATATCATGCTTACCATGATCGCACGCCAAGGGGATGACTCTGCTTTTGATTTGGCTTATGAGCAGTATCATACCGGGAACATGTCTGAACGTCTGGGAGCGCTTAAAGTCCTGGTCTGGAATGATGCACCACAAGCCCAAGAAGTTCTAGCAGACTTCTATAGCCGTTTTGAAGATGAAGCTTTATCTTTAGATCAATGGTTTATGGTTCAGGCGGCGCATCCTCAAGCAACTGCTGAAACGATTGCTTATCTGACACAGCATCCTGATTATGATCTGGCTGTGCCGAACCGTATTCGTGCTGTAAGTGGGGGTTTGAATGCAAATCCGGTCAATACCTGGGGTTTTGGTGTACAGCACTATATTACTTTGGCGAAATATCTGGATGAGAAAAATCCGATTGTCGGTTCACGTCTGCTTCAAGTTCTCTCTCGTTGGTATACTCTGGCTGAACCGCAACGTAGTGAAGTGAAAGCTCAGCTTGAAGCTCTGAAACCCCTGGTAAAATCTAAAAATGTTTGTGAAACCTTGAACAGTATGCTCAGTGTTTAATTAACCCATGTTGAAAAAGCCGGGTTTAATATCCGGCTTTTTTATTTAGAACATCAGTAATATTTATTCAATATGTTGTTAAAGAAAGTATGTATTAAATTTTGCTTTACTATAGCAACACATATCGAAGTATGTGTGACGCCAATTTCAGGCGCTCACAATGTAAAGATCAAGATGATCTGATAATTGGGCAAATTGAAATGTTATTTAAAATTGAGGATGGATTTTATTTAAATACTCAACACATTATTGCTGTGCGAGTCATCAAGGACAGTACGCGTGGAGTATTCGAACTTCATCTGGAATACACGCCAAATTCGGTACGGAAATCTGGTGAATATATCAAAGTGTTCAGCTCCCAGTTGGAAGCGGAAATGTTCCTCAACCAATTGAACCAGAAAATTCGCTAGTTTCTAGAAAATCAAAAAGCCTGTCATTAAGACAGGCTTTTTGATGAGCAAGGAAGGGCATTTATTCTTTAACGATGAGTATTGGCGTTTCAGCCAAGCCGAGTACATTTTGTGCCACGCTGCCTAAAATCAGTTTTTGTAATCCTTTACGCCCATGTGAACCCATCACAATCAAATCTACAGGTAATTCATGGCTGGTTTGCAGAATGCCTTCCGAGGGTGACATGCCGTGTAGAATCCGAATATCCAGATCTATACCTTCACGCGTAAAGGTATGTTTTAGATCATTAAGCCTATCCAGTGCATTTTGCTCGGCCTGCATAAAATAATCGGTAACAGCTGGGGCAACCTTGTAAAAATCTACTCCAGAAAAAGGATCAACTGCAATGACGCTGATTAAGGTCACTTTGCTGCCAAAAACTTTTGCAATATCGAGCGCATGTTCTGCAGCCGCATAAGAGATAGGCGATTCATCAATTGCGACCAGGATATGTTGATAATGCTTCATAAAAATTCCTGATAATGATGCACGCTTGGAAACAGAATACAGCTGTAGCTGGCGTGATGAATAATAGCAGTGCTTTAAAGCATGATTTATTGTCATGCGCATCAAGGGATGCGCAGAACCAGATTATTTTTTAATGATCAGCACTGGAGTTTCCGACACACCAAGAACATCTTGTGCAAAGCTGCCCAGAATGATCTTCTGGAAGCCTTTACGACCATGTGAACCCATCACAATCAAATCTGCACCAGTTTCTTCTGCAGTATTTGCGACATGCTCGGCATTGACCAAACCAGTCACAATATGTGTTTCGGCTTCCACACCTTCCTCTTGGGCAATGATGCTTGCTTGTTTCAATGCTTTTTTGGCATTGGCATGTGCTTCAACAAAATATTCTTTCATAATGGCAGAGCTATAGTAGAAATCTGCCTCAGTAAAAGGATTTTCTGCAATCAGACTGACGAGTGTCAGTCTGCTACCAAAAGCTTTCGCAATTTTTGCAGCATGACGTACTGCTGAAAAGGAAATTTCTGAACCGTCCACAGGGACTAAAATATGTTGATAGGCCATCTTATTTATACTCCGGTTTCGTTTTTGTCTTGCTTTAAACTATTGATAGCACAGTGATGGAGGGGGTTCAATTGCAAAATATAAAAAAATCTGAAAATTCATTAAATTACAGTGATATATTTACAAAAAACTGTAGACTGATTGGCAGATAAAACAGACTGGAATACCCGGATTTTAAGCAGGTTTGCTCAATCTCTATTAAGTTGGTTGGGTTAAAATATATAGAGCGTTGAAACTTGGAAAATAATTAGTGGAAATATTCAAGATATGGTGAATACACATATAGTCAAAGCTGGAAAAGGGTTATTAGGATTAATCTTTTTATGTGGGTTATATGGCTGTCAGAGTACGGCACAGAACAGTAAAATTATTGCCACTGCTTTTAATATGACGACAGCTGTACAGCAGAAAATCATGGATCGTTATGCACCGGATGATGTCATTGTGCAGCAAAATATTCTCTATGATTCTGATCGGCGGCTGGGTTTGGACTTATACCAGCCACAAAATATGACTCAACTGGAACAAAGCCCAACAGTAATCTGGATTCATGGCGGTGGCTGGATTTCCGGATCTCGCGAACATGCACGGGGTTATTTTAAACTGCTGGCATCAAAAGGTTATAACGTGGTGTCTGTGCAATATCAGCTTGCTCCTCAGTCAACTTATCCAAGCCAGCTACGGCAAATTAATATGGCATTGGCTTATCTCCAGACGCATGCTTCCCAATACAAGATTGATCCAGATCAGCTTTATCTGGCTGGAGATTCTGCCGGTGCCAATCTCGCCAGTCATTATGCGGCCTTGTTAACCAATCCGGTTTTTGCCCGTAACTCTGACTTTGTGTCATCAATCCAGCCTGCACAGCTTAAAGGGCTGATTCTACACTGTGGCATTTATGACCTGAACGCGTTTGTGGATACGGCACCAGAAAAAATCAAACTGATTGAATGGGGAGTTCATAATATGGTGCAGGCCTATACAGGCGATCGCCGGCATGATGCGGAGTTCCTGAAAAAGATCTCACCTATTCAGCACATCACTCCAAATTATCCCCCTGTGCTGATCAGTGGCGGAAACAAGGATTTTCTCACAGAAACGCAGTCCTATCCATTTGTGCAGGTTTTGAAAGCGAATCAGGTGCCGGTAAAGGAGATCTTTTATCCAGAATCAAAAACATGGCTGATCCATGAATATCAGTTTTATATGGGTAAAAAAGAAAGCCAGCAAACCTTTGAACAGACACTTCAATTTCTGCAATCACCTACTGGTGTGTTATCCAACCTTAATTAAAATAAGACTCTTAATAAGTTTTACGCCATTTAAAGAACAGATGTACTATCAGGCCAAACAATAGTCCCCAGAATGCTGAACCGATGCCAAGGAATTGCACTCCTGAAGCACTAAACAGGAAGGTTAATAATGCCGCCTCGCGTTCATCCATGTGGCTGAAAGCAAGTGTAATGTTATGTCCAATGGTGCCCAACAGGGCAATCCCTGCCAGTGCAGTAATAAAAACGGCAGGGAAGGCTAAAAGAATACTGGTCAGTGTGGCTGCAAATAAGCCCATGAGGATATAGAAGAAACCACAGCTCATACCAGCGATATAACGTTTCTTGCTATCCGGGTGGGCCTGATCATCGAGGCTGATCGCTGCGCTAATCGCTGCAATATTGACGGCGAAACAGCCAAAAGGAGCCAGTAAGGTTTGAGCAGTGCCGGTCCAGCCAATCAGCTGATTAACATGTGGCGTATAACCATAACTTTTAATCATTGCCAAGCCGGGTAAATATTGCGATGCCATATTAATAACAAAGAGTGGCAAGGCCAGACCAAGAATCGCAGTCCAGGAAAATTCAGGGCTCACCCAGACTGGATGAGCCAGTGACCAATGCAGCCTCGGTGGATTAAAGTCCAGAAATATGGGACATAGGGCGACACCAGCAATCACGGTAACCACAATGCTATAACGGGGCGATAGCCGCTTGGCAATGATATAGGCAGCGAGTAGACACAGGATAAAGCCCAGCTCATGTTGCAAGCTGGCAAACAGACCAATCCCGAATTTAAGTAAGACTCCTGCCAGCATTGCGCTGGTTAGACTTTGCGGAATCGCATGCAGAACTTTCTCAAAAATACCTAAAAACCCCAATACGGCAGTGACAAGGCCGCACACCAGAAAAGCGCCCAAAGCTTCAGGCAGGCTATAGCCTGTGCCGGTTGCCAGGATTAAGGCCAGACCTGCGGTTGACCAAGAGGTTGCTACTGGATATTTAAACTTCCAGGAAAGAATAAGTCCGCAAAGACCAATCCCGATCCCTAGGGCCCAGAACCATGAAGTAATTTCAGCTGTGTTCGCGCCTAAGAGCTGTGCAGCCTGAATTACCAGCACAGAGGAAACACTGATCCCAACTAAAAAAGTAATAAAACCGGCAAATGCTGCGGGTAGGGAGAAGTCTTGAAGGAGTTTTTGCATATCCGTTGCAGAGATAATCAGTATGAGTGAAAAGTGCACTTATCATACGCGCTTCAGTAATGCTGTTAAAGGTAAAAACAACCTAAATCACGTAGGGTTATAAGTTGTTGGGACGTCATGCATTTCATAAAGTTGAAGTCGCCAGTTTTAGCCCAAAGCCACAAAACAGGATTGCCACACTGACTACACAAAGTGAAGTCAGACGGTAATGATGCCCAAAGAATTGAGCCAGCGTAGCACCTGAAAAAATCAGAATACTGAGATAAGACATGCTGATGATCTGCAAAATAATTGCCAGAATCGTAAAAGTCAGTGCAGGGTATGAATAGGATGGATCAACAAACTGCACAAAAAAAGAAAGATAAAACAGAATCGCTTTGGGATTCAAAATGCTGATGGTCATCGCCGTACGGAAGGGATGTAATTGCTCCAGATTCTGCTCGGCTTGCTGGATCTGTGCATTGCTATGTACGATATTCCAGGTGTGGTAAGCCGCAATCAACAATTTAATACCCAGATAGCTCAGATACACCGCACCAATAATTTTCAGAATAGTAAACAGGACCGGAAAAGCATGCAGTAAAGATGCTGCACCGAGTGCGGTCAGGAAAATTAAAACCATATCTCCAGCATAGACACCGAATGCGGCCCGATATCCAGTTTTAATCCCGTAGCGAGAAGCTACCGACATGACGTAGAGGGAATTCGGTCCGGGTAACATCACAATTAACGCTGTTCCAATGATAAAGGTCGTTAAATCAGTGATACCAAACACGCAAAATCCACATACAAAAAAGCCGATGCGGCATTATACCTGCATCGGCTTAGAGCTGAATTAAGATTTAAGCCTTAATTTCTGAATCTGTTGTAAAACTTTGGCTTAACAGGGTAGAGAGCTGTTCACGTGCTTTAATAAAGCCCTGAATACCCGCTTCCAGTAACTGGGAAGCCATTGGATCTTGCTCTAATTGCTGTTTAAAGTCTTCCTGGCTAATTGGAGTTAAAGTCCCTTGCTTTGGAACATGATCCGAAGACAACTGCGGCTCAACAACACGGTTATCCTGTTCAAGCTGATCGAGCAGGTTGGGTGCAACAGTTAACAGGTCGCATCCAGTCAGACCCAGCACCTGATCAATACTACGGAAGCTGGCACCCATCACTTCAGTCTGTATACCGTGTGATTTGTAGAAGTTATAAATACTTTTTACCGATAACACACCTGGATCTTTTTCAATCGGATACTGATCTACACCTTCAGCCTTTTTGTACCAGTCCAGAATACGGCCAACAAATGGCGAAATCAGGGTAACTTTGGCATCTGCACAGGCATGTGCCTGATGCTGACCAAAGAGCAGGGTCAGGTTGGTATGAATGCCTTCGGCTTCCAGCGCACGTGCGGCCTGAATACCTTCCCAGGTCGATGCAATCTTGATCAGGATACGATCTGAAGCAACGCCGTACTGTGCGTACAGTGCCAGTAATTCTTTGGCTTTGGCAATCGTCGCTTCAGTATCATAAGACAGGGAGGCGTCCACTTCAGTAGAAACACGGCCTTCAATCAGTTTAAGAATTTCCACACCAAATTTAACCGTAAGAATGTCAATAGTACGTTCAATCAGTTCATTACCCATATAACCTTCGGTTTTAGTCCTGCGCATAAGCGTCTTCAATCAGAGCTTTGTTTTCTAGCCTGATTGGCGGCAGCAGTAATCAGTGAAGGATTGGTGGTTGCATCGAGTGGACGGAATTTTTCAATCGCAGCTAAATCGCTGCTGTCCGCAACAATGGTGGTGAATTGTTTTAGTTGGTTTAACGCACTTTGTGTCATTTGGATCTAGTTCTTAGGTTATTGCTTATGCATTCTGTTATATCACAAAGTGCTTATTTCCCAAGTGTTCACCGACTATTTTCAGTAACTAATCTGTGTTTTTGCGTTGATTTCTGATGTGATTAATCAAAAAATGTGCAGCCTGACCGAGTTTTGTTTCACGACTCCAGACCAGATCGACAAAATAATCAAACTTTGGGGTGAAATCATACAGATCCAGAATATGCAGTTGTTCCTGAATATGTGGATGTTCATGCGGCATTTCCATCGGTAAAATTCCCCAGCCCAAACCCTGTTTAATTAATCGATAGGCGGAGTGATGGTTGTCGGTACGCCAATAGTTTCTGGAAAATAACAGTTCTGGCTTGATCTGATGATCACGGCTGGCAACTACAATCTGGCGACTATTCAGAATCTGCTCATAGCTGACCTGATCAAGCTGACTTAAAGCATGGGATTTCGCGGCAACGGCAACCAGCGTTTCTTTTTTCAGTTCTACAAACTGCTCTCGGGTCTCCAGTTGCTCTCGTTCAAACATCAATGCAAGTTGGGCAGCGCCTTCAAATAACAACCGGTGAGCATCTTCTTGCGGGGCAGAAAATACATTGATTTGTAAATCCGGAAACTGCTGTTCCAGTAAGACTACATAATCGGTCCAGCGTGTATGTAGGAGCTCAGATACAATGACAATATTCAGTTCAGATTCTAGCCCTGAGCTTAATGCTTGAGCATGTTGCTTCCACTGATTCATTTCTACCAATAGTTGTTCAGTCTTTTCATACAGCACTTGAGCTGCTGTTGTAGGCTGTGGCTCACGGCCAATCCGTTTAAAAAGCTGTAAATCCAGATCAATTTCCATGTGGGCAATGGCCATACTTACAGCAGAGGGCACTTTGCCAAGCTTGCGTGCGGCTGCCGAGAAGGAGCCAGTCTCTATCACTGCTTTAAACAGCAGTAATTGTTCCTGATTAATATTCATATTTTAATCTGTCAATATTTTTGAAAGATTCTAACTCGAATAATCACATAATTGAAAATAAACTAGGCACTATTATTAAGCTATTTGAGTAAGCAGAGATGTTAATTTCAAGCAGAAGGATAGTGCATGCGCTGAGCTATGAGATCATTCTGTTGGTTATCATTGCCATTACCCTGAGTTATATCTTTCAGTTGCCGATGGAAGTGACCGGAACTTTAGGTGTTGCCATGGCAGTCACATCCGTAGTCTGGAATATGCTGTTTAACCATTATTTTGAAAAGATCGAGGCGAAACATCAGCTAAAAAGAACCATTAAGGTGCGTATTGCGCATGCTATCGGTTTTGAAGGTGGCTTGATGCTGGCGACCATTCCGATGGTGGCATATGCCTTAGAGATGAGCTTGTGGCAGGCAATTTTGACAGATTTGAGTTTAACGCTATGTATTCTGGTCTATACCTTTATTTTCCAGTGGTGCTATGACCAGATTGAAATAAAAATGGGAATTCGTCCTGAATATGCTAAAAGTTGATTTGTCTTAAAGCATTGCGTGACCAATAAAAAAGCACCTCATATGAGGTGCTTTTTTAAATCAGGTGTAAAGATTATTTTTCAATAATCGCAGTCACACCTTGACCGCCAGCCGCACAGATCGACACCAGTACACGACCTGAACCTTTCTGGTTTAATAGTTTCGCAGCAGTCGCGATGATACGGCCACCTGTCGCAGCAAATGGGTGACCCGCTGCCAGTGAAGAGCCTTTTACATTCAGTTTGGCACGGTCGATTGAACCCAATGGTGCATCCTGGCCTAAACGTTCTTTACAGAATTTCGGATCTTCCCACGCTTTTAAGGTTGAAAGTACTTGCGATGCAAATGCTTCGTGGATTTCATAGTAGTCGAAGTCTTGAAGTTTCAGACCAGCACGCTCCAGCATACGTGGAACGGCATAAGCAGGTGCCATCAACAGGCCTTCTTTCTTCTCTACAAAATCAACTGCCGCAGTTTCCTGGAAAGTTAAGTAAGCCAGTACTTCATGACCATTGGCTTTCGCCCATTCTTCAGACGCTAGCAGTACACAAGATGCGCCATCCGTCAGCGGAGTAGAGTTACCTGCAGTCATGGTACGTGCATCGCCCTTACCAAAAGCAGGTTTCAATTTTGCCAGTTTTTCAACTGAAGAATCTGGACGCAGGTTATTGTCACGCTCAAGACCTAGGAATGGTGTGATCAGGTCATCAAAGAAACCTTCTTCGTATGCTGCTGCCATTTTCTGGTGTGAAGATGCAGCCAGTTCATCCTGTGCTTCACGAGAAATGCCCCATTCCAGTGTTGTGATTGCCTGATGGTCGCCCATAGACAGGCCGGTACGTGGCTCACCATTTTTCGGTGCATCCATCAGGTCTTTCACATTAATTTTGGTTAAAGCTTTCAAACGATCTTTTGCTGTTCTAGCAATGTTCAGTTCAAGTAAAGCTTTACGTAAACCATCACCAAATGCGATTGGCGCGTCAGAGGTAGTATCTACACCACCAGCCACACCGACTTCGATTTGACCTAATGCAATTTTATTGGCAACCAGGAATGCAGCTTGCAGACCAGTACCACATGCCTGCTGAATGTCATAAGCCGGAGTTTCAGGTGCAAGGGCAGTGTTCAGTACGCACTCACGCGTCATGTTAAAGTCACGGCTGTGTTTCAATACTGCACCAGCTACGACTTCACCCAGGCGTTGACCTTGTAAATTAAAACGTTCAATCAGGCCATTCAGGGCTGCGGTGAACATATCAGTATTGGATGCCGTAAAGTAAGCACCGTTAGAACGTGCAAATGGAATGCGGTTACCACCGATAATAGCAACGCGGCGAACTGTATTTTGGCTCATGTCTTGGTCCTGTTGAACAGAAATCTGTGTTTTTGGTGTTAAGGTTTTATTGCTTGAAGTCGTATTTTCCGCACGATTAGACGCAGCACGGGGGCGCGTGGTTTTCGTCGGACTTTTTTCTGCAGACGTTGCGCTCGTCGTTTTGCTTGTGCGCTTGCGTGCTGTTGATGGTTTTGACACGCTTTCGGCTACAGGATTCTCGACCGCTGGATTTTCTTGAGTTGTTTTGCTCATAAGGCTTTACCAGGCAAATTGATCATCTTCTTGGTCGCTACATTAACATAGAAGGCTATAGGCTGAATTGACTAGAATGACATTACAGAGTGCGCTTAGGTCAAGTCATCTGTTTATTATCTCAAGTATTATTGACCAGAATCTGATGGATCTATTGAATTATAAGTATCTGACATTATATTGAAGTTAAAGCATAACTTTAGATCGATCAAAAATTAATTTGTATGAGAGATAATAATCATGACTGACCAGTACCAAGCGTTCGCAAAATCTCCTATTGGTAAATTTGTCATTAAAAACCTGGGTCTTCCATCCCCAACCTTCCTTGAGCGCTATGACTCTGCAACTCCTGTAGTCAAAGGCGCCGTTTTAGTAGGTGCTGCACCTGGCAGTACTTTGACTGGTTCAATTGCACAAGTTTTGGCAAATATTCATGCCAATAGCTATGCGGGAAATAATGCTGAACTGCAACAGGCAGCTGCACAAGCGGGTCTGAACCTGGGTGCATTTAATCAGGGCGACAAAGAATCAAAATTTAAAGTAGCAATTTTTGATGCGTCTGGTATTCAGAATTCGGACGATTTAAAAGCGTTATATGATTTCTTTAATCCGATCGCGCGTCAAATCCAGGCATCTGGTCGTGTGGTGATTGTAGGAACCACTCCTGAATCAGCAACTTCAGTGAAGCAGGCAATTGCACAACGTGCGCTTGAAGGTTTTGTAAAATCAGTGGGTAAAGAATTCAAAAAAGGTATCGCAGCGAACCTGATCTATGTGGACAATGGGGCTGAAGCAAATCTCGAATCTGCACTCCGCTTTGCGATTTCTCCACGTTCTGCCTATGTGTCTGGTCAAGTGATTCGCGTATCTCAAGCAGCGACTCAAGATGTAGACTGGACTAAACCTTTGGCAGGCAAGACAGCTGTAGTCACAGGTGCTAGCCGTGGTATTGGTGAAGCGATTGCCCATGTACTGGCACGTGATGGTGCACATGTGATTTGTCTGGACGTTCCGCAGCAGCAAGCAGATCTTGACCGTGTAGCAGGTGAGATTGATGGTTCTACCTTGGCAATTGATATTACTGCAGCTGATGCTGGTGAAAAAATCAAAGCTGCGGCAGCTGCGCAGGGCGGTTTAGATATTATCGTGCATAATGCCGGTATTACCCGTGACAAGACTTTGGCAAACATGAAGCCTGAGCTTTGGGATCTGGTAATTAACATCAACCTGTCAGCGATTGAACGCGTTAATGATTACCTGTTGAATAATGATGGTCTGAACGCTAACGGCCGTATTATCTGTGTATCTTCAATCTCTGGTATTGCGGGTAATCTGGGGCAAACTAACTATGCAGCTTCTAAGGCAGGTGTAGTCGGTATTGTGAAATATACAGCTCCAACTTTAAGCAATGGTATTACCATTAACGCCGTTGCTCCTGGTTTTATTGAAACTCAAATGACTGCTGCAATTCCTTTCGCAATTCGTGAAGCTGGCCGCCGTATGAATTCAATGAGTCAAGGTGGTTTACCAGTCGATGTCGCTGAAACGATTGCAATGTTCGCTTCAACTGCATCTACAGGCTTGAATGGCAATGTGGTTCGTGTCTGTGGTCAGAGCCTGTTAGGGGCTTAATTCTTTCTGAAAAGTTCTTTTCTCTCTCTACGTTAACCCGTAGAGTAGATCAAGAATTCCCTCTCCTCGTAGGAAAGGTTAAATAAATTAAATAGAAGGTAGGATGAGATATTATCCTCATCCCAGCCTTCTCCCAGAGGGAGAAGGGGCTTTCAATCCAAATTGAAATAAAAATATTCCAAAGGTTCAGTATGCATACTCGCCATTTTAATCAACTTCCAAAGCCGTATCTTGCTTATCCAAAAATCATTCAGGGTCTCATTTCAAAAAAACCAAAGGGTGAAAAGGTCCTGCCGCAAGTTGAATACGTGGTAGATTCATTCAAGGTCGATCAAAAGCATTTAAAAGCTTACAACGCCGTCTGTGGTTTTAAGAATAATGGTTATATCCCGGCGATCTATCTGGCAGTACTTTCACAAAGCCTGCAAATGCATATGATGACCTCGGAAGCTTTCCCATTTCCAATTCTAGGATTGGTGCATATCCGCAATCAGGTCAAGCAATACCGTAAAGTGGGTGTGAATGAACAGCTGACTTTATCTTGCACGTTCGGTGAGTTGCAGCCACATGACAAAGGCGTACAGTTTGATTTCATTACTACAGTGAAAGTCGGTAATGATGTCGTGGTTGAAGCATTAACCACTTATTTGTCACGTCAAAAAACTGATGCAAAAGCATCTGCAAAAACCATAGAAAGCAAAACACCGAATTATGAAGTGAATGCGGAATGGGATATCTCTGAAAATACTGGTCGTCGCTATGCTCTGTCTTCAGGTGACTTTAACCTGATTCACATTCATGCACTAACAGCTAAAGCTTTCGGTTTTAAACAGGCGATTGCCCATGGCATGTGGAGTAAGGCGAGAGCTTTAGCCAGCCTGACCCTGCCAGATGCCTATGAAGCGGACGTGTGGTTTAAGCTACCGATGTACTTGCCATCTAAAGTGCAGTTCACGACTGCGAAATCAGACAATGATACTGAATTCCTGATCCGTAATGCGAAAAGCCAGAAACCGCATGTTTCAGGTAGCATCAAAGCTTTATAATGATCTAAAAAGCCTAAACTTGATTTAGGCTTTTTTTATTTCAGCCTGTACAAATATTAGATCTCATTTGAAACATGTATCAAGGAAGGACGCATGAAACCGATTAAACAATATCTATCTGCCAGTACCGAAAACTATCTAGGTTATGTTGATCCTCGCTTTCAGGATCTGGCCGTGCAGTTTAGTCGTTTTCAGGATGCACGTGCCGAACAGGGGGGTGCTGCACTGGTGGTTTATCATCAGGGTGAAAAAGTCCTGGATATTTATACCGGCAAAAAATCTGAACAGGAACTGTGGCAACCGGATACGCTGTCAGTGTGTTATTCCACAGGCAAAGGTGTCTTAGCGACCTTGGCACATATCTTGGTCAGTCATGGGCTGATCAGCTATGACACACCTGTAGTAGAATACTGGCCAGAGTTTGCCCAGCAAGACAAAGACCAGATCACGCTGGCACATATGCTCAGTCATCAAAGTGGTTTGTATGATATTCGCAATATCATCGAGGATGCCCGGGAAATGGTAGATTGGCCGCATATACTGCAACGCGTTGCCGCAGCCAGACCACGTTTTGCTTTAGGAACGGATGCAGCTTATCAGCCGCTCACTTTTGGCTGGCAGGTCGGTGGAGCGTTGGAAAAAGCGACTGGCAAAACACTTGCTGAGTTGATGGAGCAATATCTGGTGCAACCATTACAGCTAGATGGTGCTTACTTTGGTGTGCCTGAGCATGAATTGCTACGTGTTGCTCGTCCGATTCACCGGAAAAAAGAACAGACTCGGTCACGCGCAGATCAAACTCATCAACCAAGGAAGCCTAATCTGATGGAACGCGCCTTAGAGCTGAGTGGTCAAAATCCGCAGGATTTTCAGGATGCCATGATTCCTAAAGGTATGAAGCATCTCAACTTCTTTAGTGATGAAGGGCTTAAAGCCATTATTCCTGCAGCAACCGGGGTATTTACTGCTCAGAGTCTGGCAAAAGTCTATGCCATGCTGGCACAACAAGGCCAATGGCAGGGACAAGACCTTATTTCCCAACAGACTTTTACACGTTTAAGTACGGTGCAATATACTCATCGTGACCGGATTATGCCGTTTCCGATGCATTGGCGTCTAGGCTATCACCGCATCCTGACCTTAGGAAAATCAACAAAAGGCTTTGGTCATGTCGGTTTTAATGGCTCTGGAGCCTGGTGTGATCCGGAACGTAAACTGAGTTTTGCTTATACCCATAATTTTCCTACTGCTTCCATTACTGGAGATTACCGTCTGTGGGGCTTAACTCAGGAAGCCTTACGTTGCGCTGATCAGATCCAGACCGGACGTAAGGGCTGGTTTTAAGATTCCCGACAAATTAATGCAATTTACCTCACGGTATTCACTATGGTATGTTGCCGCATAATCAACATGCTGAATCTAGAATCATGAAGAAAGTTATTTTGATTCCACTCGTGGCAACGGCGGCACTATGGGGTTGTCAGGATACCAAACAGGATAAAGCCCAAACTGCAATTGAAGCTCAGGCGATGCAAACGGCCTGGACGGGTGAATATCAGGGCACAACACCGTGTATGGGATGTTTATCCAGCTGTGAAGATTGTCCGGGAATGGCTGTAAAACTTCGACTAAATGAAGATGAAACCTTTGTGCTGGAACGTGAGAGTCTGAGCGGTCATAATGAGATTGAAACGATTAGCGGTAAAATCCGTTTTCAGGATGACAGTAGACAGAAGATTGAATTGCTCAACGTCGCTAAACGAAATTTACTGTTTGTTGATCTGGAAAAGGGTTTACTCGAAATTCGTGAAGATCAAACAGGCAAACGCTATCAGATGCAAAGTGATTTTATTTTAGCTGAAAGCCTAAATTCTTGATAAAAGTTTTTGTTTTATATCCCTTTTTTTATCTGAATAAAAAAGGGATTTTTATTTATTCAATTCCTGCATTTATTTCACTATTTATCAAAAAAACAGTATGCTTAGACCTGTGAAAAGGAGCATACATGTATCAGGTACTTGCACGAAAATATCGTCCTCGTAATTTCAATGAATTGGTGGGTCAAAACCATGTTTCTCGTGCCTTAACCAGTGCGCTCGAACGTGGCCGTCTGCATCATGCCTATTTGTTTACGGGCACGCGCGGTGTGGGTAAAACGACGATTGCACGTATTCTTGCAAAATGCCTGAACTGTGAAACAGGGGTGACTTCAACGCCGTGTGAGGTCTGTCCAACCTGTACTGCCGTGAATGAAGGCCGTTTTATTGACCTGATCGAGATCGATGCAGCTTCCCGTACAAAAGTTGAAGATACACGTGAACTGTTAGATAACGTTCCCTATGCACCCACTCAAGGGCGCTTCAAGGTCTATCTGATCGATGAAGTACACATGCTCTCCACCCATTCTTTCAATGCCTTGTTAAAGACGCTGGAAGAACCTCCTGAACATGTGAAGTTCCTGTTTGCAACCACAGATCCGCAAAAACTCCCGATTACGGTTATTTCGCGTTGTTTACAGTTTACTTTACGTCCATTAGCAGTCGATGAAATTACTGATCACCTAGGGCATATTTTACAAAAAGAAAGTATTCAGGCTGACCAAGATGCAATCTGGCAAATTGCTGAATCTGCACAAGGTTCATTGCGTGATGCACTGTCGCTGACCGATCAGGCCATTGCTTATGGTCAGGGTGCGATTCAGCATCAGGACGTGAAAGAGATGCTGGGCCTGATTGACCGCACCATTATCTATGACCTGATTTTGGCGGTTCACCAGAATCAGAAGGCCCGTGTCAGTGAACTTTTACTCCAGTTCCGGCAGCAGGCACTAGATGTATCTCTAGTATTAGATCAGCTGATCTCGACCTTACATGAACTGGCACTTTTACAATATTTGCCAGATTTAAGTCTGAAATATAGTGCTGAGATTAACCAGAAAATCATGCAGCTCTCAGGACTGATTTCAGCACAAGATCTGCAGCTGTATTATCAAATTGCCTGTAAGGGTCGTGCTGATCTGCAAATGGCAGTAACGCAGGAGCAGGGTTTTGAAATGATGGTGCTGCGCTTGCTGGCTTTCCGTCCATTACAGCCAAATGAGATTCCAGCCAATACTGTACCAGTACAACAAGTGGCACCTGTAGCTGCACAGCCAAGTATTGTCCCCCAACAGGAAAGTGCTCCAGTTGCATCACCGGTGGTCGAAGATTTTCCATTAGATGATGGTTATGAGGATGAGCCAGAATATAGCCCAGCCACTGCACAGTCTGAATCATCTTCTGATGATTTTCTCGATGTGGAAGATGAACCAGATTTACATGCTGCGCCAGCACAGGCAGCAGAACCTACGACAGTTAAGCAACCAAGTACGGATCAGATTATGTTTGACCCAAGTGTGGATGATGGACTGTTTGGTTTTGATGATGTGCCGGCGGAACCAGCTACAGCAAGCACAGAAGCCAGTAGTGATGATTTCCTGTTAGAAGAATATCTTCCTGAAAATCGTACTGCTGCGCCTGTAGAACAGAATGAGCCTGAATTCAGTTTGTCTGCAGCAACACCTGAAACAAAAAATGTTGAAAATATTGAAGTTTATTCTCAAGCAGAGCCTATAGCTCCGACAGAAGTTGTACATATCCAGACAGCAAATACAGATATTTCAACAGATCGTAATCTGATGCCACAGGATATCCTGCAAATTCCGGTACAGGACATGCAGGGTGAATGGACTGTAGAAAAATGGGAATTCTGGTTCCGCAATAGCCAGCTTTCACCAGCGGTACAGGAGCTGGCACAGTACGGTATTATGACCGGGCAAATTGATGGAGAATCAGTTTTTCATATTCCAGAGCGTTACCAGCAGTTACTCGGTCAGTTGAAACATACCCTAGAAGAAGCTTTAAAACAGCAATGGACAGGTACGCAATTCAAAGTGAAGTTTGAAGATGTCAATGAACTGACACCTTATACCATGCAGCGTGAACGTAAAGTGCGTGCATTTAAACGCGCTGAGGAGTTGCTAAATGCAGAACCTGCTGTGAAAGATCTGGTACAAAACTTCGATGCAGAATTGAAAAACATTCAGCTGAAATAAGTTCTAGATTTCACAGCTACTGTGCATAAAAGGACATAAGGCATCCCGCATTTCATTTGAAATTGGGGTGCTTTTTCGTGTATGACGATCGACAAAAACATGTACAAAACTGCCTTGGGCAGCAGCCTGGTCATTGCCGTGCTTAAAAATAGCCAGGTCATAAGTCAGGGAAGAACCTCCTAGTTTGGCGATATTGACACCGACCTCAATCACTTCAGGATAAGACAGTTCCTGATTGAACTGACAGCAGGAATTCACCACCAAACCAATATTCGGAGACGTTCGTGGGTCAAAACCGGCATGCTGGATCAGCAGGGCATTGGCTGCGGTATCAAAATAGCTGTAATAGGTGACATTATTGACATGGCCGTATAGATCATTGTCCGCCCAGCGGGTCTGGATGCTGAGGAAAAAAGTATATTGCTCACGGGTTTTGACAGGTGCTTTGCTCATGAATCATTTCTTATAAAAATTGAGATTAATTTAAGCTTTTAATTGGTAAACATTAGGCATAAATCGCCTGATAGATCTGTAAAGCATCCTCTACAGTCATATCACGCGGGTTGTTTTGCAACAGTCGAGTCTGTTTCATGGCATCTTTAGCCAATATCATCAATATATGCTCAGGAATATCCAGCTGAGCAAGTTTTAAAGGTAAACCACTACGTTGCAGATGATTATTAAAATGATCAATGAACAGATCAGTTAAGCCATCATGACAGCCTTTACTGTGGGGATCGAGCCAGGTCATTAGTTCGGCATATTTCTGTTTGGCAGCAGGGGCATTAAACTTCAGTACTTCTGTCAGCACAATCGCATTGCTATGCCCATGGGACAGATGAAAATGCCCGCCAAGTGGATAAGCCAGTGCATGTACCGCACCGACAGGTGCGTTGGCAAAAGCCTGACCAGCCAGCATGGAACCGACCAGCATATTCTGGCGTGCTTCCAGGTCATCTCCATCATCTAGAACACGAGTCAGGTTGTTGTTCAAAAGCTTTAATGCCTGTTTGGCCAGCATATCCGAATAGGGATTTTTCTTGATTTTCGATGTATACGCTTCTATGGCATGCACCATCGCATCAATGCCGGTCGCTGCCGTAATATGTTTAGGTAAACCACGGGTAAAGCTGGCATCCAGAATTGCAATATCAGCAAACAGCAAAGGCGAAACAATTCCGGTTTTAGTGGTTTCACCTGTGGTCACAATTGAAATGGGGGTGACTTCCGAACCGGTTCCTGCCGTAGTCGGAATCAGGATCAGTGGTAGACGTGGGCCTTCAATTTGATCGATACCATAGAGTTCATTCAGGCATTGGGTTTGCTGTGGATGGCTCAAGACCGCAATAATCTTGGCCACATCCAGTGAACTGCCACCACCAAAACCAATCACCACATCGATCTGTTCCTGACGGGCGAAAGAAATGGCATCCGCTATGATATGTTCTGGCGGATCTGCCTGCACATCGGCATAGATAGCATAATCCAGACCTGCTTCATTGATAATGTATAAAACTTCCTCATGTAGATTCTGCGTAATCATGCCTTGATCGGTCACCAGTAGCACGCGGACATATTTGCCTTTCTGTAGAATTTGGTGCAGCTCACGAATCGTGCCAAGTCCGGCAATGATGTTGGGAACAGTCTGAAATTGAAATCTTTGCATGGCTGCTTCCTTAATTTTTATCCAAATTCATATTATTGTGGCGTTGTGATATAGGATTCACTATACAAATAACTTAACATAAGAATCCTGAAAATAAAGTAGTGCTGAGGTTGTTTATGTCATCCAGAACGCCATTTAAGGTGTTATGTGTTTGTCTGGGAAATATTTGTCGTTCTCCCACGGCAGAGGTGGTCCTCAGACATTATTGCGATGTACATAATCTCAATATCATGATTGATTCGGCGGGAACCAGTAATTATCACCCGGGTAAAGCGCCTGATCTGCGCAGTCAGGAACATGCCCTAAAGCGGGGTTATGATCTGTCTGCATTGCGTGCCCGTCAGCTGACTCTACAGGATTTCCTTGGTTTTGATCTGATGCTCGCGATGGATGAAGACAATCTTAGGGATATTCTTGCACTTCAGAAACGTGCTCAACAACAACTTGGCCAATTACGTGCTGAAGTCGCCCTGATGAGTGAATATGATTCTGACTATCCAAAACAGGCAGTACCCGATCCTTATTATGGCGGTGCTGAGGGTTTTGAACGTGTACTCAATCAGTGTGAATCCAGCAGTCTTGCGTGGATCGATGTCTTTAAAATGCAACAAAAAGAGCTTAAGGTTTAAGTCATGCAAATCCAAACACAGGTTCAACTTAAACCTTTTAATACTCTCAGTCTGGATGCAATTGCATCACATTACTGCAAAATTCAATCAAATGATGATCTGATTCAGGCTCTGGATTTTGCCAAACAGCAACAGCTGAATGTTCTGATTCTGTCTGGTGGTAGCAATATGCTTTTACCGGAACAGATTCATGCACTGGTATTGCATATGGACATTCAGGGCATTGAACTGCTGGATGCGGATGATCAGGTGCAACGCCTTCGTGTTGGAGCAGGCCAGAGTTGGCATGATTTTGTATTATGGACCACACAGCAAGACTTTTATGGCCTGCAAAATCTGGCTTTAATTCCAGGTCTTGTTGGTGCTTCGCCAGTACAAAATATTGGTGCCTATGGGGTAGAGGTCGGGGAATTTATTGAAAGCGTTGAAGTCTATGATCGTGAAAATCACAGTTTTAGCTCAATCAAAGCAGCAGATTGTGACTTCGCCTACCGTCATAGTATCTTTAAAGATCATCCGGGTCGTTACATTATTACCCATGTCATCTTCCGTCTGTTGAAACAGCCGGAGCTTAAACTCAATTATGGTGACCTGAAAACAGCAGTGGGTGAGGAACAGACGCCAGAAAATCTGGAGCGCCAAGTGATTCAGATTCGTCAGAGCAAATTGCCTGATCCTAAAGAATATCCAAATGTGGGTAGTTTCTTTAAAAATCCAGTAGTTGATTTACAATTCTTTGACCAAATTGCTCAACAATTCCCGAATTTACCTCATTATCCACAGCCAAATAATCAAGTTAAAATGGCAGCCGGCTGGTTAATTGACCAAAGCGGATGGAAAGGTAAACAGCTGGGGTCAGTCGGTATGTTCCATAAGCAGGCGCTGGTGCTGGTGAATTATGCCAATGCCTCGCTCAAGGACGTGCGTGCAACCTACCAAGCCGTACAGGCGGATGTTCAGGAAAAATTTGGGGTTCTGCTTGAACCGGAGCCAGTTTTATTTGCTGAAAATGGCATGATCCGCTCACATCAGGATTAAAGGATAAATAGATGGATAAAGCACACTGGATGGTTCGAATAGTTCAAGTAGTCTCAGTACTATTTGTGCTGTGCGCACTGTTCGTAGTCTTTCTTTATTCGCCGTTTTATTCACATCTGGTGGTCAAAGGACTGAACTATTTTGTTCCGGTCGAGGTCAATCAGATCGCGGCTGAAAGCCAGAAACAGGCTTCCTTAAGTGTTAATGAAACACTGGAGCCAGGTTCTGAGCTATGGATTGCGCGTCAGGCCTATCTCAAGGTGATGGAAGAAGATATTTCCAAAAATCAGTCACAGAACCTGTCACTGATTCAGGCACGCTATAAAGCTTTACAGCAGTTACTTGAAGATGAACGTGAAGCTGAGGCAGAAAAATCTGAACAGCAGAAAGTTCAGGTACCATTGCTGGTGACTGAAACAGAAGCAGCTGATGTAGTAGAACCAGATGATCTGACTGAATTGTTAAGCTTGAGCAGTGATGAAAATGCTGCCCAGATGGGACAGTTTATAGAATTCTTGAAAAGCTATGATGTTGAACAGCATCAGCAAAATATTGCGCAAATGACCAATGTGGAATTTGCCGAAGACCTCGCGACTTTAAATCATGACCAAACTCAGCCAGTGCAGGATGAGATGTCCAAACCTTATGCTATTGTGGTCTTGGGCGGCGGTTTGACCCTGCATGAAAATGGCAAAGATATTATCGTCAATGACTATACTCGTCTGCGCCTGGAAAAAACCCTGGAAACCGAAAAACAGTATGATCTGCCGATTGTTTTGAGTGGTGTAGAAGCACCGTATATGCAACGCTGGTTGCAGGCCTATGACGTAGATGCCAAACTTCTTGAAGACCGTAGTATGAATACCTGTGAGAATTCCCGTTTCAGCTCATTGCTGTTACAGAAGAAGGGTGGAGCCCCTACGGTGATCTTGATCACGGACCGCTATCATATGCCGCGTACACGCCGTCTGTTCGCACTTAACGGTATTCAGACCATTCCGGTGGAAGCGCCAATGCCAAATTCACTTACTACATGGCGTCCAAGTATTAAAAACTATGATCATAGCCGACGGGCTAACTATGAACTCTTAGCAACACTTCGGGATGTGTGGTTTGGATCAAGTGACTGTCGGGAGGTACCTTAATGTCAGATATCCCATTTTTAAACCCGACAATTCTCAAACAGCTGGAATTACCAGTCCCCAACCGGGATATTACACCACAGCTGTTGCAACCATTAAATCTGAATCGGGACATGCAGTCTACGCTGGAATTACAGGCTTACCGGAAACTGTATGGTTTTGACCTGCTCAATGCGAAACACTGGCAAGGTTATGTGCAAATGCCATTGTTTAAATTGCATGTGCAAGTCTTTGAGCCGGATCTGACCGAAAGCCGTTTTGATAAAATTCAGGGAACGGTGTTTCTATTGCATGGCTATCTAGAACATAGCGGGATCTATCAGCCAATTGTCAAAGAGCTACTGGAAGAAGGGTTTAGTGTACTCACCTTTGATTTGCCGGGGCACGGTTTGAGTAATGGTTCATCAGCCAATATTCAGAACTTTGACCATTATCAGCAGGTATTGCATGCAGTACACCGTTATGTACGTCATGCAACGCAGTTGTCAAAACCATGGTTAGGTATCGGACAAAGTACTGGTGGTGCAATCTGGATGCACCACTTGCTGGAGTTTGCAGAACGTCGTGAAAATCCCTTTGTAGATCGCGTACTGCTACTTTCACCACTGATTCGTCCAGCTAAAACAGCATGGTGGCATAACTCTGTAGGTCTCGGGATTATTCGCCGGATTAAGCGTGAAGTACCACGCCATTTCAGACGTAATAACCATAACCCTGAATTCCTGCGCTTTGTACGTTTAAAAGATCCATTACAACCCCGTATGATGGGCATGGACTGGATTCTCGCGATGTCACGCTGGATGCAGCAGATGGAAGACCGGCCAGCTTGCCGTATTCCGGTATGGCTGGCACAGGGTGCGCAGGATCAGACGGTGGATTGGCGTTATAATATCGAATTTATTCGGCGTAAATTCCGCCTGCAAACCTTGTTGATGTTAGAGGAAGGTTCGCATCAGTTGATTAATGAGCGCGCTGATATTCGTGCGGCACTGACCGGTCTGATTCCAGCCTTTCTGCATGCGCAGGGTGGTCGAACTTATTATTAAGTTCAGATGATGAATAGTAGATAAGGCGATTCTAAAGAATCGCCTTTTTCATTTAGAAGTACTTAAAATTTTTCTGCAGTTGCGATATTCCACATACGGTAATAAAAGTTTTCTTCATCACGATTTTCACAATGGAGGAGCTCATTTTCCTTCATCCAGAAGTGCAATTGTGCATAGTTTTTAATCTCATGGCTGTTGATGCGTTGAGCCAGTTGATGAGGTTTAATACCAGATGGATGACAAACACCAGCAGAAGCGATCATTTCGGAGAGGGCTTTAAGGGTGCTTTTATGATAATTATAAACCCGTTCTGCCTTGCTTGGCACATGTAGCGCCTTTTGGCGGCTCTTATCCTGAGTAGTGACACCAACCGGACACTGGTTAGTATGACAGCTTTGCGCTTGAATACAGCCAATAGCAAACATAAAACCACGCGCTGAGTTGACCCAGTCTGCACCAATGGCGATCGTACTGGCGATATCGAATGCACTAATGATCTTGCCGCTTGCACCAATTTTGATCTGTTTGCGTAATCCTGCACCCACTAATGTGTTATGAACGAACAATAAGCCTTCACGCAGGGGAACGCCAATATTATCAATCATCTCAATCGGTGCTGCACCTGTACCGCCTTCTGAACCATCGACCACAATAAAGTCCGGCAGGATTTTGGTATGCAGCATCGCTTTGACGATACTCATAAATTGCCAGGGCTGCCCCAGACATAGCTTAAAGCCAACCGGTTTGCCACCAGATAGCTCACGTAATTGCTGAATGAATTCCATCATTTCAATTGGTGTGCCAAACGCAGGATGACTGGCTGGTGAAACACAGTCATGTTCGCGGCTAACTCCGCGAATCTCCGCAATTTCCTCAGAAATCTTGGCTTTTGGAAGAATCCCACCATGTCCTGGTTTCGCACCTTGAGACAACTTGATTTCAATCATTTTCACTTGTGGAATTTTGGCTTTCTCCGCAAATTTGACCGGATCAAACTGGCCGTCCAGTGTACGACAACCAAAGTAAGCACTACCAATTTCCCAAACTAGGTCTCCGCCATTTTCCAGATGATAAGGGCTAATACTGCCTTCACCCGTATCATGGTAGAAATTGCCCATTTTGGCACCCAGATTAAGCGCGCGGATGGCATTGGCACTCATACTGCCAAAACTCATGGCGGAGATATTCATGATTGAAGCACTATAAGGCTGCTTGCATTGTTCATTGCCAATCGTAATCCTGAAAGTTGCTGGATCTGCGGGTGGGCAAGGGATAATCGAATGCGTGACAAACTTATAGTCATGGTTATAGACATCGATAATCGAACCAAAAGGTTTGTCAGAATTTTCATTTTTGGCACGTTGATAAACTAGACTGCGCTGCATACGGGAAAAAGGCAGGGCATCCTGATCGGCTTCAATAAAGTACTGGCGAATTTCAGGACGGAACTCTTCAAAGAGGAAGCGGAAATGACCCATAATCGGATAGTTCCTGAGAATAGAATGCCGGTGTTGCAGTACATCATATAGCCCCACCACACTCAGAACAGCGCTAATAATCCACAGCGTATTGACCAGCGTTTGAGGCATGAAATAGTAAATATAGCGGGGCGAATAGCCGATATGAAAGCCGGTAAATACCAACGCAATAAAGATACAAAGGAACCAGATGGAATAGCGTGAAAAGAAGGTATTCAGCAGTTTATGCCGGACAAGTTGAGCTGGATTTGCCATAAAATCTTGATTCCCTGTTGTTCTTATCAGACCTTCAGATTTTCAAGGCTTGGCGGTTTTATACAAGAACAAAATTGTTATTCGATTTTATAGGTTTAACTTGGAAAGATGGTTTAGATTAAAAATTAACCAAAATAATATGTTTAGCAGGAAAAATCCTATGAAAAAAATCTGCAAAAGGCATCGCTTCTTTTTATTTCACATGCAGGAAAAGCTGGTTTAAAGTTATTTTATCCAATAGCGGGGGAGATGGTATGACGAAGAAATCAATCCGGTTCAATACTGCAGAGCTGGCGTGCTCATGTATGTAATGCCCTTAACTATGAAACTTCCTTACTGCATATATCTGGGGGAACAAGACAGATATATGCAGGATCAGCAGCCGATTAACCAGAACAATAACAAAAACAATATAAAAAATTATGAGTCCCGGGAATGGGACTTTTTTATGTCAGTTTTTATGCTTCGTCTTGTTGATATACGGCTCGGAAAACGTGCTCAGGTTCAATTTTTTGAATTTTGTTACCAAAGCTGCGTAGCCACCATACCAGCTGTGAAGTAAAAGGAACCGTGGCACTAATAAGAGCCATACCATGATCAAGTTTTTCAATCTGTTGGTCGCGGCTGAGCTGGCTTTCTTCAAAATAATGTGCATCTGCTTCAGGCATGTGCAGCTTCAGCATGACATTTTCAGTAGGCTGGTCAAAGTTGACCCGGAAGCCCAAAGCACCGGATTCAATATATTCATCAATATCAAAGTTCACCGGATGCAGGGCACGCGTATTTAAAACATTCGCAGACTTAAAGCGGTGCAAGGCAAAGGTCTGAATATCGGATTTGTCATGACGGGTACATACCAGATAAATGATCGAACCTTTCTGTACTAATGCCAGCGGATTAAGAATATAGGTTTTTTCTTCACTATTTTGCCCACGACCCTGATAGATACATTCCAGCTGCTTGTCCTGTAACAGACCTTCATAAACCGCCTGTTGTGCCTGACGGTCGACAACAGGTGGAATCAGCGGCTGAGTCGCAGGAACGATACGGACCCGGTTAATCCATTGTCGTACATTGTTCTGGGTTGACAGGCTGCGACGTGCGAGATCAAACCAGGGATTCATTTCTTCAATCAGACTGGGTGGTAACAGATGTTTGAGATGTTCCTCAACCATCATAAACGTCACTGCTTGTGAACTGGTCATGTGCGGCAGACTTTGAATCGGTGCATCGGAACGCCAACGCCAGCCCTGTGGAATAGTTTTGCTGCTTTCAATGGGAAAACGCTGCGCAATCTGATTCAGGTCACGCTGAATAGTGCGCAAACTAATTTCCACACCTTCACGTTCCAGGATTTCCTGCAATTCGCGAGTGCCCATCCATTTCCCGGTCGTCAGGCGCGATAAAATTTGCCATTGGCGATAAAGGCTATTCGAAGTTTCTTTTTCTTGTGCGGTCATAAGCTGAAATCAGGATCTGCAAATTGAGAAAAAATCATTAACACAATAAAAAATCTCTATTTTTTTCGCAAGTATTTTAAGTAATCGAGGATAGCAGAATAGATACACATTGGTGCAAAAATGCCATTGAGTCCCTCGGAAATAAAGGGATTAATGGTAGGTACAAAAATACCGCATGGCATGGATATTGCTTTGTTAAATATACAATTTGATTACAATACGACGAGGTTTGTATGCTAAAAGAAACCCAGGATACAAATATCACAACGACTATAGAAAATTTTACAACAACGGCGATTAACACTAATTTTACAGAAGCGAAGGACACGGTAGTAACTCACACAGGCAAACCTCTACAAGTGCTGCAGCAAATGGCATCTAAATTCTTTAATGAAATGCGTGATGACCAGAATATGAATGGTCTGGCTGGGCAAAAAATCGAAGAGTGGCTGTCAAATCATACTTTAGATGAGCTTAACACCCTGAATAAATTGGCAAAAGAACATTTTCTTTATGAAGGAATTACCTTTACGGTTTATGGAGATGAAGAAGGCACCGAACGTACTATCCCTTTTGATATTATTCCACGCGTGATTGCGCGCAAGCAATGGAATATGGTGGCACTCGGTTGTGAACAACGTGTTAAAGCGCTGAACCTGTTTTTGCATGATATCTATCATCAGCAGGACATCCTGAAAGCAGGGATTGTGCCTGAACTGCAAGTACTGAGCCATGAGGCTTATCAGCCACACATGTATCAGCATAGTCTGAAAGGCAGCATTTATAGTCAGATCAGTGGCATTGATATTATCCGTGACTCAAAGGGTGAATTCTATGTACTTGAAGATAACCTAAGGACCCCTTCAGGTGTGTCTTATATGCTGGAAAGCCGCAAGATTAGTGAAAAACTGATGCCAGGCCTGTTTGAACAGACACCTATTGCTGGTGTAGAGCAATACCCACATTTACTCAAAGAAATTCTGGCAGAAAACTCAGCTGTCGATAATCCCTTTATCGTGGTTCTGACTCCGGGTCGTTTCAATAGTGCTTACTATGAACATGCTTTCCTGGCAAGGGAAATGGATGTGCCATTAGTGACATCACGTGACCTTTATGTAGAGAACGCGAAAGTTTATGTAAAAACTATACGTGGTCGTCAGCAAGTAGATGTTATTTATAGACGTGTCGATGATGCCTATCTCGATCCGCTTTGTTTTAAACCTGATAGCGCCCTTGGCGTACCAGGCCTGATGTCTGCCTATTTGCAGCACAACGTTGTTATTGCGAATGCACCGGGAACCGGTGTAGCAGATGACAAGTCGATCTATCCTTATGTGGATAAGATGATCAATTTCTACCTTGGTGAACAACCCATTCTGAAGAATGTTCCAACTTACCAATGCCGTGAGGCTAAAGATCTCAGTTATGTATTGGCACATCTTGATGAGCTGGTTGTGAAAGAAGCCCAAGGTTCAGGTGGCTATGGCATGCTGATCGGTCCACAGGCGTCTAGACAGCAGATTGAAACCTTTAGAGAGAAAATCATGGCTGCGCCACATTTATATATTGCCCAACCAACCCTGGATCTGTCCGTCAGCCCAACCTTAACCAATTATGGCATTGCAGAACGTCATATTGATTTGCGTCCATTTGTACTCAGCTCACCTTATCGTACTGAAATCGTACCGGGTGGACTGACACGTGTAGCAATGCAAGCAGGTTCGCTGGTCGTAAATTCCTCCCAAGGCGGTGGCATTAAGGACACCTGGATTGTCGATAATCTCCATTCATAAAAATAGCAAAGAAGGAATTTGTCATGCTTTTACTTAATTCCAATGCGCAACATATTTTTTGGTTGGGTCGCTACTTATCAAGAACGCAGTTTTTATGTACCCATTTTCCATTTTTAGAAGATGATGCGGCAGTCGCGTATGCGCATGCATTCTGCCTGCCAGCCTTTGATGCCAGTTCGCTAAATGAACTGGTGCTGGATCCGGCTCAACCTTATTCATTCCATCAACAGTTTAAAGTGGCGCGTGACAATATTCAGGAACTACGTGGTGTACTGTCTGCCAAAGCTTATGCAGAACTGAACCGCCTGATTCGTACTGCTGATCAGAATGCCGGTTATATCTGTGATGTCGTGACAGATTGTCAGGATATTCTGGAAGGTGAAGCTCCGGATGTGTTTCTGTTTTTTAGTCTGGGTCAATGTCTGGAAAAGCTTGATCAGGAGCTACGTCTAGGTGAAGATACCATCACTACAATTGCAAAAATTGATTATGTGATTGAATCCTTGGTGGAGATGGGCTGGTCAGATCTGAATGAATACTGGAACCAGCTACGTGACCATACTGACCTGATCAATTTTTACCAATTCAGTGATTATATTCATCATATGTTTGAGATTAATGTATGAAGTTGATGGTGAATCACCAAACGCATTATAGCTATACCGAAACTGTCACCAGTAGTATTCAGTACATTAAGATGATGCCTTCCAGTAATGTACATCAGCAAGTGCATTCCTGGGATGTCAGCGTGCTGGGCAGTCGGGAGCTAAGCCGGGATGCCTTTCATAATTTGTGGATTACCAGTACTCAGCGCACACCTTATCAGTACTTAACCATTATGGCGCAAGGTATAGTCGATTTAAATCCCTTGAATAATGATCAGGGAATGAATGACCAGATCAATCCAAACCTGTTCTTGCAGCCGACTTCAACTACTCAGTGTAATGAGGAAATGAAGGACTTTGTAAAACAGTATGTGCCAGCTTCAACACGTCTAAATCTGATCGCCTTGGCTCAGGCGGTATTGGAGCATGTACCGTATATAACAAATAGTAGCTCGGTACATGGATCCGCCATTGATGCTTTTGAGGCGAAACAGGGTGTCTGTCAGGATCATGCACATATTTTCATTGCCATGTGCAAATATCTGGGCTTACCGGCACGTTATGTTTCGGGTTATCTGTATGCTCAAAATACTTCTCATCTGGCCAGTCATGCCTGGGCAGAGGTATTTATTGACCAGGCTTGGTATTGCTTTGATGTAAGTAATCAGTTATTTGTACCTAGTGCACATATTTATGTTGCCATTGGGCGTGACTATTGGGACGTCGCGCCAGTACGTGGGGTAAGAGAAAAGGGCGGAGTGGAATCCATGCATTCCATCGTCCAGGTTCTAAGTTGTTAGTAAGGACAAAAAATGACTTATTGTTGTGCGCTTCGTTTGGAGCAGGGGATGGTGTTCATTAGTGACACTCGCACAAATGCAGGTGTGGATCATATCTCGGTGTTTCGCAAATTATATACCTTTGGTATTCCGGGTGAGCGCGTCATTGTTATTCAGGCATCGGGAAATCTGGCTACGACACAAGCGGTGATCGGGCATATTAAAAATCAGCTGGAACTGAATCAGGAACCTAATATTCTCAGTTTGCATACCATGTTTGAAGTCGCGGAACTGGTCGGTCGCACCTTGAAGCATGTGATTGAAAGTGTAACTACAGATACCATGGAGCAAAGCAACTATTATTGCAGCTTATTGGTGGGAGGTCAGATTGCCGGACAAGATATGCAGCTCTATCATATTTATCCGCAAGGCAACTTTATCTGTGCAACCAGTGATACGCCGTATTTCCAGATCGGGGAAAGTAAATATGGCAAGCCGATTCTGGATCGGGCACTCAGCTATGATATGCCACTAGATGAAGCACTGCGATGTTCACTGATTTCCTTCGCTTCGACTTTACGTTCCAATGTTTCCGTAGGGATGCCGTTGGATGTGCTGGTTTATCATAAAGACACATTTGAAATTCCGGTAGGTAAACGCATTCAGGAAGATGATGAATATTTCACCAAAATCAGTAAGCAGTGGTCGGATACTTTAAAGAAAGGTTTGCAGGAATTACCTAAGCCAACTTTAGATTATTTTCAATAAAACTATCTATCTGTTTGATATCAGGTTACAGTGGCATGCTAAATTTAAGAAAATTTAAATTACAGAGGTTAGCATGCATCATTTTTGTTATGCCAGTCAGAGTACCTCTGATAAGTCGAATTTGCTCGATGACTTAACGGATATTCTGGCCGAGGCACGAGATTTTAATTATCGTCACGATATTACTGGGGCGTTATATTTTGCAGATGGCTATTTTTTTCAATGTCTTGAAGGCAAATTGGAACATCTGAATGTATTATTTGAAAAGCTAAGTAAAGATCCACGGCATGAGAATATCAAACGTTTTGAAATGCGCCCGCTTGAGCAGATTAATTTTGCCGGCTGGTCGATGAAGTATATTTCACGACGCGATGAAATCCGGGACTTTTGTACAAATATGGGTTTTAATGACTTTACACCACATAGTTTTGAACAAGTGCATGTAGACGCGCTATTAACTCAGCTACAAACTCAAGACCAAGAAGAAACTACAGAAAATTAAATTAAAAAGCCCAATTAATATTGGGCTTTTTAATGCACGGTATTTTAAACTAGTTTTCGGACTGGACGTGCAGACATACGACACAGCAATTCATAGCCGATAGTGCCATTTGCTTCAGCGACATCATCGACCAGGCGGGTTTTACCCCACAGTTCTACTTCAGTGCCAAGCTGCAGATTAAGATCAGTTGCATCTATCGCAATCATATCCATTGCGACACGACCAATCACGCGAGTCTGTTGTCCATTAATTGCAACATAATTCTGTTTCGGGAAGGCACGTGGATAACCATCACCATAGCCAATTGAAACAATGGCCAATGTCATGTCCTGATCTGCGGTGAAAGTCGAACCATAACCGACGTGTTCACCCGCTTTAATATGATTTAGCGCAATGACTTCAGCTGTGAAAGTCATCACTGGTTTTAAATCCAGATCATGAATCGTTTTATCTGCAAATGGGGTCGCGCCGTAGAGCATGATACCTGGACGGACAAAGTCAAAATGCAGTTCAGGATATTTATAAATCGCAGCCGAATTACAGCATGACCCCATGAGTGGGGCACAGTCATTTTTTACTTCAAGGAACTGCTGGATTTGCTGTTTATTCAATGGGTGATCAGCATCTGCATTGGCAAAATGCATCGCAAGTACACAAGTAAAACCTTCAGCTTTGAGTTGATTGATCACCTGTTTAATCACATCAATTTTAAAGCCCAGACGGTTCATGCCGCTGTTCAGTTTCACCCAGACTTTAAGGCCTTTAGTGATATAAGCATCTTTATGAGCCAGTAGCCAGTCAAGCTGTGCCTGATGATGTACCACAACTTCAATATTCTGATTGATCACGATCTGAATTTCATCAGCAGAGAAAACACCTTCAATCAGCGTAATCGGTTGCTGATAGCCGAGTTCACGAATTTCCAGTGCTTCCTGAAGGCAGGCGACACCGAAGGCATCGCTATCTTTTAAGGCTGCTAAGCAGTCTTTAACTCCATGTCCGTAAGCATTGGCTTTAACCATGCTGACGATTTTAGCGGTTGGGGCAAGTTGTTTGACACGGTTTAAATTATATTGCAGTGCTGTACTGTCAATATAAACTGTTGCTTGGCGCACCCTAGATACTCCTTCGGGATGACAAAATGATGTTGTGTGAAATACACAAAAGAGGGAGAGAAATAACTGTATTGATAAAACAAAATCAGTCATTTCAAAATTGTAAATATTGTAGTCCTATCTGCCACAAATGGACATGCTCATTTATATAATTTCCTCCAAGGTATGCTTAAGCAATAAAAAAGAGACCATTTGGGTCTCTTTTTTTAATCAGTTTCAAACACAAGGTTTATTCTTCATCGTCATACTGCGCATAGAACTCAGGAGAGAGGTTACTAAAGCGCGTGTACTGACCTTCGAAGGCTAGACGCACAGTACCAATTGGACCATTACGCTGTTTACCGATAATAATTTCGGCAGTCCCGGCTTCTTTAGATTCCTTGTTATAGACTTCATCACGGTAAATAAACATGATCAAATCGGCATCCTGCTCGATCGCACCAGATTCACGCAAGTCAGACATGACTGGACGTTTGTTTGGACGGTTTTCCAGAGAGCGGTTCAACTGCGATAAGGCAATGACAGGACACTGCATTTCTTTAGCGAGCGCTTTTAAGCTACGGGAAATTTCCGAAATCTCGCCGACACGGTTATCACCCATGCCAGGCACTTTCATGAGCTGCAAGTAATCGACCATGATACAGCCGAGCTTACCGCCATGCATTTTGGCAATGCGACGCGCACGTGCACGAACTTCCGTTGGTGGCAGAGCAGAGGAGTCATCGATATACAGGTTCTTTTCCTGCAAATGCACAATGGTGCTGGTGACTTTAGACCATTCATCACTGTCCATTTTACCAGCACGTAAATGACCCTGATGCACACGACCAAAGGATGAAATCAAACGCATCGCGATCGAGTCGGCTGGCATCTCCATCGAGTAAACCAGGGCAGGCAGATTGTTGTTAAACAGCACACTTTCTACCAGATTCATGGCAAACGTGGTTTTACCCATCGATGGACGGGCTGCAACAATAATCAGGTCACCGGATTGCATGCCGGAGGTTTTATTGTCGAGTTCGACGAAGCCGGTGGTGAGACCAGTAATCGAACCTTCCATTTGTGAAAGTTCATTCAACTTATCAAAGACATCTGCAACGACGGTATTGATTGCCTTCGGCCCTTGTGCCTTGGCATTATTATTATGTTGCTCGGCAATCGAAAAAATATTGGTTTCTGCCAGATCCAGAATTTCACTGACGCTACGACCTTTGGTGTCATAGGCATTTTGCAGGATTTCAGAACTGACTTTAATCATGCTACGTAAGGTCGAGAATTCCTTGATCTTGTTGGCGTAAGTTTCCAGGTTGTAGAAACTTGATGGCGAGTCAGCCATGAGCTGCATCAGGTATTCTTCACCACCAATGGCATCCAGCAGATTCTGTTTAATTAGCCAGTCATGCACCAATACGGCATCGTAAGGAGAGTTGTCCTTGGACAGCTGATCAATCGCACGGAAGATATATTTATGACGGGTTGCATAAAAATCGTTCTCAGTAAGCACATCACCGACTTGTTCAAAAGATTCGGCAACCGTCATTAAGGCAGCAAGTACAGCTTGTTCAATCGCTAAATTGTGTGGAGGCGTGCGAAACTCCTTGAGCTGAGTATCAGCAACAATTTCTGGTTTAGCGCTGTTGTGCTTAGTGCTGGCATTCGCCTGTGACATATAAAGCCCTGAATTTTAATACAATGGTTTAAATATTCTCGGAGATGGATAGCAACTATCAACTACGAAGTGAAATAATACGCGTTCCGTTAAAAAATGCGAAGTGTATTTTTAAAATTACGCGAATAATAAAATGAAAGTGAGATATGCCATATCTTCGAATTATTTTAGATAAAAAAAGAGCATGCCAAAGCATGCTCTTTTTCTTGGTGAGAAATTACTCAGCTACGATAGTAACTAGAACTTCTGCAACAACATCATGGTGCAATTGGATTGCGATGTTGAATTCACCAGTGTTACGAAGTGCGCCATTTGGAAGACGTACTTCTGCACGGTCAACTGTAAGACCAGCATTTGTCAACGCGTCAGCGATGTCACGAGTACCGATAGAACCGAACAGTTTACCTTCATCACCAGCTTTCGCAGTGATTACGATATTTACTTCGTTCAATTGGTCAGCACGTG
Organism: Acinetobacter sp. HA; assembly: GCF_000264725.1. Lineage (NCBI taxonomy): Bacteria > Pseudomonadati > Pseudomonadota > Gammaproteobacteria > Moraxellales > Moraxellaceae > Acinetobacter > Acinetobacter sp. HA. The sequence goes on from NZ_AJXD01000017.1 coordinate 109,797, forward strand.
CTTGAGCAGCAGCTAAAATATCAGCTTCAGCTTTCTCAAGTTCAGCACGACGAGCTTCAAAAGCCGCAGTGTTTGACTCAGTAGCAGCAACTGCCATACCTTGTGGGATCAAGAAGTTACGGCCGTAACCAGCTTTAACTGAAACTTTATCACCAAGTTTACCAAGGTTTTTAATGCGTTGTAATAAGATAATATCCACAGCTCAACCTCACTTATGATTGTCAGTGTAAGGGATCAAAGACAAGTAGCGAGCTTGTTTGATAGCAAGCGCTAATTGACGTTGGTAACGAGCTTTAGTACCTGTAATACGGCTAGGAACAATCTTGCCGTTTTCAGTGATGTACTGTTTTAAAGTGTCGATATCTTTGTAGTCGATGTACGTAACGTTCTCAGCTGTAAAGCGGCAGAACTTGCGACGACGGTAAAAACGTGCCATGTTAGGTTCTCCTTATGCTTCAGCAGAGTCTTGAGCGTGTTGTGCTTCTTCACGTTGAGCTTTACGCGCACGTTTTTCTTCAGCACTCTTAGCCAATAGTGACTCTTCAGTGATAGCGTTTTCACGACGGATGATAAGGCTACGAATGATTGCGTCGTTATAACGGAATAATTCTTCAAGCTCATCAAGAGTAGTTTGACCACACTCAACATTCATAAGAATGTAGTGAGCTTTGTGGATCTTGTTGATTGGATAAGCCAATTGACGACGGCCCCAGTCTTCAAGACGGTGGATTTGACCTTCAGCTTCTTTGATGTGAGTTAGGTAACGTTCTACCATACCCACAACTTGATCGCTTTGGTCTGGATGTACCAATAGTACGATTTCGTAGTGACGCATTGTCAGCTCCTTACGGTTTAAACAGCCCCAATTTTTAAGTCAATTGAAGCAAGGAGTCACAACCAAGGTTGTGTCGCAATATTTGCGAAGCGTGAAGTTTAGTGGGTTTTGGGGAGAAATACAACCAGATTGGCAAGAATTGCATAATTAAACAGCAGTTTTGTACGGGCTGGAATGAGTAGCACAGAAAAGAGAAGAGAAAATTGACTGAGATTAATTAATTGGTGATTTAATGATGGTTGGTAATGAGATAATTCTAATCTCGCCATAATGAGTATCTTTTTATTCAAGTAGAATTCTTATTTTATGCGTTAAATGCACTTTAAAAAGATTGAAGTGTATTTTTGCAGTTGGTTTCAGAAGGACAGGGTTTATAAAGATAAGAGCAGAAGTATTTAAAAGAGAGTCGGAGAAATAACAGGCTCAAATAAAAAAGATAGAGTAAAACTCTATCTTTTTAAAAAATGATATAAGGCATCTTTGGAGCAGTCGATGTAAAGCAGAACAGAATACTGATCACAGTAATCAGCTTCACAGAATACATAAAATACTGCTTGGCCCACGCCTCATCATCTTCAGCCTTAAAGCCCTGAATACTTAAATAAATCCAGTATAGGGTTAAGATGTTCAACACCACCATATAGAGCCAGTTGGCATAGCCAAAGAAAAACAGGCCATTCATGACAACCCCAAACAGAACCACATAGATCAGCGATTCAATCTTGGTGCGGTGAATTGAACGTGCTACAGGCAAGATTGGAATGCTTGCATTTTTGTAATCTTGAAAACGGTAAACTGCAATTCCCCACGAGTGAGGCATTTGCCAAAAGGCATACCCAACGAAGATCAGCAGGGCACCTAAGTCAAACTGATTTGCAACTGCGGTATAACCAATCACAGGCGGAGCTGCGCCAGAAATACTGCCTACCAGAGTCTGGTGAATAGTTGTTCGTTTTGTCCATAAGCTGTAAAAACCAACGTATACGACAAAACCAATAACTGCGAATAAGAAAGCGTATGCATTTACCCAAAACCAGAGAACACTAAAACCGACCAGGCCTAATACAAAAGCAAAGGCAAGTGCGACAGGTTCAGAAATGGTTTTTTTAACAAGAGCACGATTTTGTGTGCGCTGCATTTTCTGGTCGATGTCCTGGTCAATTACATTATTGACCACACATCCTGATGCTACAACAAATGTAGTACCAAAAAGGGTAAGGAGCAGGAGAAGGAAATCTACAGAACCTTGAGCGGCTACAAAGTAGCCGCCCAAAGTGGTAACAAAGTTACCAAAGAGAATTCCTGGCTTAGTCAGGAATAAATACTTTTTCAGCATGACAACCAGTTTAGATCATCATGTTGTAGTGAAGGTAGTTCATGATCCATACAGAACCTACTAAAAGAATAGCAATGGTTAAGATGGTATACACAAATGCAATTACGTTCCAGCGTTGCTCTGAAGAAGAGTTCATGTGCAGGAAGTAAATCAGCTGTACAAGAATCTGAGCAACCGCAGTGATCGCGATGACAGTAATCAAGATACCACGGCCAAAACCGCCCGCCATAACCATACCGAATGGAATTACAGTAAGGATAACAGACAGAATGAAGCCGATAGTGTATTGCTTCACGTTACCGTGTGATTCGCCAGCAGCGTTATGATCATGACTCATTACAGAACTCCCATCAAGTAAACTACGCTGAATACACAGATCCATACGATGTCAAGGAAGTGCCAGAACAAGCTTAGGCAAGCTAGACGACGCGTGTTTGCAAGAGTCAAACCATATTTCTTGATTTGAATCATAAGCACGATCATCCAGACCAGACCAGAAGTTACGTGAATACCGTGCGTACCTACCAAAGTAAAGAACGCAGATAAGAACGCACTTGTGCTTGGACCGTGACCCGCATGAACTAAGTGATTGAACTCATATAGTTCCATGCCGATGAAGATAGCACCGAATACCCAAGTAATCGCTAACCAAGTCAGTACTTTTGCAACGTCTTTTTTGTATGCAGCAAGAACTGCAAAACCAAAGGTTACAGAAGAGATCAGAAGGGCGAAGGTTTCAGTAAGAACGAAACCTAAAGAATCGCCAAACAGATCTTTCGCACTTGGAGTGCCCACAGGAATGTGGCTACTCAAAACAGCGAATGCAATGAAGAGTGTACCGAAAAGGACAAGGTCACTCATCAAGTAAGTCCAGAAACCAAAGACAGTGATGTCAGTATCATCGTGATGATGATGCTCATCGTGTCCGTGGTTGTCGTGATGAAGTACTTCAGCCATGGTCTTAGTCCTTCTTCAAGTGTTTTTCAAGGATCGCATAGCGTTCACTTTCGATACGCTCAACTTCAGCAGCTGGGACATAGTAATCCACTTTCTTGGTGAAAGAAGAAACGATGAAGCTGATGATAGATGCAACGAAAGTAACAACTACTAACCACCAGATGTGCCAGATTAACGCGAAGCCCATAACAGTGATGAACATGGCGATAACGAAACCAGCAGCACGGTTAGTCGGCATATGGATGTCTTCGTACTTGGTTGGTTTTGCGTATGCAACGCCATTCTCTTTGTCAGTCCAGAAAGTATCAATACCATTGATCTTTGGAAGGTAAGCAAAGTTATAGAATGGAGATGGAGACGAAGTAGCCCACTCAAGTGTACGACCATCCCAGATATCGCCTGTATAGTCCATATTTTGTTCGCGTTGCAAGAAACCAACAACGATCTGCATAATGAAGCAGGCAATACCTAGTGCAATAAGAATCGCACCGAACATCGCGATATTTACATATGGGTCCCATTCTGGGTTGTCAAATGTATTCAGACGACGAGTCATACCCATGAAACCAAGGATATAAAGTGGCATGAATGCAAAGTAGAAACCGAAGAACCAGAACCAGAATGCTGCTTTACCCCAAGTTTCATTTAGTTTCCAACCAAACATTTTTGGCCAGTAGTAAATGATACCTGCGAACATTGCGAATACTACACCACCAATAATTACGTTATGGAAGTGAGCGATCAGGAATAAAGAGTTATGTACCAGGAAGTCCGCTGGTGGAACTGCCATCAATACACCTGTTAAACCACCGATACCGAAAGTCACAAGGAAGCCAAGTGTCCATAGCATTGGAGTAGTGTAAGTAATGCGGCCCTTGTACATGGTGAACAACCAAGAGAAGATTTTTACACCAGTCGGGATCGCAATAATCATGGTCATGATACCGAAGAACGCGTTAACGTTGGCACCAGCACCCATTGTAAAGAAGTGGTGAACCCAAACAACCAGTGAAAGAACACCAATTGCTACAGTTGCGTACACCATAGATTTGTAGCCGAACAATGCTTTGCGTGAGAACACTGAAGTTACTTCTGAGTAAATACCAAAAGCTGGTAATACCAAGATATAAACTTCTGGGTGACCCCAAGTCCAAATCAAGTTCACGTACAACATTGGGCTACCACCCATGTCATTTGTGAAGAAGTGGAAACCGAAGTAACGGTCAAGAGACAGCATTGCAAGTGTTGCAGTTAACACTGGGAAGGTTGCAACGATTAACACAACTGTTACAAGCGAAGTCCAAGTGAAAATCGGCATATCCATCATCTTCATGCCAGGCGCACGCATTTTGATGATGGTAACAAAGAAGTTAACACCAGTAAGAAGCGTACCTAGACCTGAAACCTGAAGTGCCCAGATATAGTAGTCAACACCGACACCTGGAGAATATTCAATGCCTGATAATGGAGGGTATGCCATCCAACCAGTTGCAGCGAATTCACCAAGAGCCAGAGACACCATCATCAGACCCGCAGCACCAGCAAATAGCCAGAAGCTTAGAGAGTTCAATAATGGGAAGGCAACGTCACGTGCACCGATTTGAAGCGGTACAGCTACGTTCATTAAGCCAACTACAAGACCCATTGCTACGAAGAAGATCATGATCACGCCGTGCGCGGTAAAGATCTGGTCATAGTGTTCTGGGTGCAAGTAACCTTCACCACCACCTTTTGCAAGGAACTGCTGAAGACGCATCATGATCGCATCGGCGAAACCACGCACGAGCATGATAATCGACACGAAGATATACATGATACCGATTTTTTATGGTCTACAGATGTGAACCATTCGTTCCACAGGTAGCCCCATTTTTTGAAGTAGGTGATACCAGCAACAACTGCGATACCGCCTAAGATCATCATTGCAACAGTAACCAATACGATTGGATCGTAAGGAATTGCATCTGGACCTAACTTACCTAATAAGTTCATGTCTTATTCCCCTTGAGAAGCAGTCGCATGTGCATCAGCTACATGTGCTTCAGAAGCAGCAGCTTCTTCGTGCGCAACACCGTGCTCTGCAGCAGGAGCTGAGTGGTCAGCACCATGGTAGTTGCTCATGTAGTGATTAATCACAGATTCAAACAAACCTTGCTCTACAGAAGAGTAATAAGTCACTGGATGTGGCTTAGTTGGGTAAGGCTTCATAGCTTCAGCAGCAGCCTTCTCTTCAGGAGTATTTGCTTTTGCGATCAGGGCTTCAATCTGGTGTTTACCACGGTTGCCGTCACGCAGAGATGCGAATTCAGCCTGGTCTAATACAGATTTCTGAACAGCTTCTGGATTTACTGAAGTACCATTACCTGCTTGAACAGCAGAAACCCATTCAGCAAACTGAGCGTCAGTCACAGAGTGAGCGCGGAAGCGCATTTGTGAGAAGCCATAACCAGAATAGTTAGAAGAGAAACCGCGGTAGCCTTCAGCTGGGCTAGTTTCATCTGCCAACAGGTTCAGGTGAGTTTGCATACCCGCCATTGCATAGATCTGACCACCTAACGCAGGGATGAAGAATGAGTTCATCGTGAAGTTAGAAGTGATACGAAGGCTAACCGGAGTTTTCTCAGGGAAGCGGATTTCGTTAACAGTCGCAATGCCTTGCTCTGGGTAGATGAAGACCCATTTGAACTGTTCAGCAATAACTTGAACGGTCAATGGTGCCTTGTCAGCCTCAAGCGGACGGTACGGGTCGTACTTGTGGGAACCCCACCAAGTTAACCAGGCAAGAATAGCAATAATAATAACTGGGATACCCCAAACTACAATTTCAATTGCAGTAGAGTGTGCCCAAGTAGGTTTATAGTCTGCGTCTTTATTCGATGCGCGATATTTCCAACCGAACCATAATGCCATGATTGCTGATGGAATAACCACCAGAAGCATTAAGTAAATCGCAGTCATCATCAGGCTACTTTGGCCTGCTGCAACTGGACCTTTAGAGTTCAGAAGTACTAAATCACCACCACACCCTGTTAAAAGTGCGGACATCGCAGATAAAGACAATACAGCTAAAATCGTTTGTCTCATTTTACAACCTCGGTGAAGAGTCCCATTCCCTAAATTAATATGGGATAGCGATTAAAGTGTCGCATGATTAAAAAGATTCATTTGTTAACAAAAAATCTTCCTAATCATGAGACACCGCTACGTTGTAGGGCATTATGCCTGATTACAACAAACTAAGCTATATATAAAGAGGCTTTAAATGACTGTAATAAAAACCGATTTTACTGCTCGGGATTGTCGAATATTTATAGTAATTTTATTTTAATTTCAAAGTTATGAGCGAAAAAAGGGATTCAGAGCATACCTTTAAAGAGAACTTAATTTTATTGCTTGATCACCTTGGTTTTCGCCAGTTTATCGTGCAAAGTCTGACGGTTTTTGCCCAAACCGAAAATCCAGTCCACAAGCGAGAACAATGGAATAAAATAAATTGTAGGCAAAATGAACACGATACTGCGCAAAGTAAAGGCACGCATGAGTGAGGTTTGAGTACCAGTTTCAGCATCTACAATCTTAATTTTAGTCAGTTTTTTACCAATGCTTTGACCAGATTTTGCAATCAGGTAACCTTGGATAACCAGCATGATCAGCACATATAAACCTGCTGCTGTCCAAGCCTGAGTAGAGAACATATCCAGCATTTGAGACTGCAATTCCAGCACGCGGTTCTGATCTGCACTGCCACCCATAGCCTGCGTCATGATCTGCTCATTTAGCTGGGTAAAACGCAGTTTTTCTTCAGCTGTGAAGAAGGCAGTCAAAATGAAAGTTGCTGGAATCCAGAGCAGCAGGTCGACGAACTTGGCAAAAATACGTGCAGGAATACTCGCCAGTTCAGATGTATTCGCTTTTGGTGCAGGACGTGCATAAGTATTGGTTTGTGCTGCAGGCTGCTCAAATGGTGCTGCTGGCTCGGCAACTGGTGCAGGTAGAATATAACCTTCAGGTTCATAAACGAATTTACCCTGCGTGAGCTCACCCAAAGCTTTCCATTCGGTCATGCCTTGATGCCAGGCCAAATCAGTCAATAATACTTGCTGGCTTGCAAGCATCTGATTTAGCTGTTCAAGCGTATATGGTCCAGCTTGTTGATTATTTCGTGCCAGGTAAATCTGCATAAAGACTGAATCTCAAAATGTACGTTGAAAAGGTTTAGCTTCGATTTTATTGAATTATAGCCATAACACAAACAAAATCTTAAGCTAAACATGCGCATATGTCGGACATTTTTAGGTGAAGTACAACCAAAACAACACAAAAGAAAACGAATTTGATTTAGGAAACTAAAAAAATCCAAATTTTTAGCCATCTACAAAAAATAAAGTATCCAAGATTGATGGTTTAAAAACTGTAATTTTAATGTAATGACGAAGAATTTTCTGCTGATAAATATCAAAGGGATGATTAGTTAAATCTAATATCTTAAATTCATGTAAAATTTATTACTGAAATAAAAAAGACCCTCATTTGAGGGTCTTTTTTATTTACTGAATTTCAGCTTATTTAGCTTCTTGATCAGCAAGGAAGAACCAGGTATCCAATACTGAGTCTGGATTCAAAGATACAGATTCAATACCTTGTTCCATCAGCCATTGTGCAAGATCTGGGTGATCTGAAGGACCTTGACCACAGATACCTACATATTTACCTGCTTTACGGCAAGCCTGGATCGCCATAGAAAGAAGGACTTTTACAGCAGCGTCACGTTCATCGAACAGGTGAGATACGATACCAGAATCACGGTCTAGACCTAGTGTTAACTGAGTCAAGTCGTTAGAACCGATAGAGAAGCCATCGAAGTGTTCAAGGAACTGATCAGCTAACAGCGCGTTAGTTGGCAATTCACACATCATGATAACTTTTAGACCATTTTCACCACGTTTTAGGCCATTTAATGCCAGTAGCTCAATGACACGTTTCGCTTCGTTTACAGTACGTACGAAAGGAATCATAATTTGTACGTTGGTCAAACCCATTTCGTCACGAACTTTTTTCAGTGCACGGCATTCAAGTTCGAAGCAGTCACGGAAGTTGTCAGAAACGTAGCGGCTTGCACCACGGAAGCCCAGCATCGGGTTTTCTTCTTCTGGTTCATACAACTTGCCACCAATCAGGTTCGCATATTCGTTTGACTTGAAGTCAGACATACGTACGATCACTGGCTTGTCAGCGAATGCAGCAGCAAGGGTAGAAATACCTTCAACCAGTTTTTCCACATAGAACTCGATTGGAGATGCATAACCCGCAGTACGCGCCATCACAGCAGCACGCGTTTCACGAGGCAGACTGTCAATGTTCAGCAATGCTTTAGGATGTACACCGATCATGCGGTTAATGATGAACTCAAGACGAGCAAGACCAATACCTTCGTTCGGAATTTGTGCGAAGTCAAATGCACGATCCGGGTTACCTACGTTCATCATGACTTTGAATGGAAGTTCAGGCATAGATTCGATCGAGTTCGTTTGAACTTCAAAATCAAGCGCGCCTTCGTAGATGAAACCAGTATCACCTTCAGCACAAGATACAGTCACTTCCTGACCGTCTACCAGTACTTCAGTTGCATTACCACAACCAACGATTGCTGGAACACCCAGTTCACGTGCAATGATTGCAGCGTGACAAGTACGACCACCACGGTTGGTCACAATTGCAGCAGCACGTTTCATCACCGGTTCCCAGTCCGGGTCAGTCATGTCAGATACAAGTACGTCACCGTCTTGTACTTTGTCCATTTCTTTAATAGAGCTAACAATACGAACTTTACCAGAACCGATACGTTGACCGATTGAACGGCCTTCACATACTACCGTACCTTTCTGTTTCAACAGGTAACGTTCCATCGTACCAACGTTTTCACGGCTTTTTACAGTTTCAGGACGCGCCTGAACGATGTACAGTTTGCCGTCATCACCGTCTTTTGCCCACTCGATGTCCATTGGCGCACCGTAGTGTTTTTCAATGATCAGTGCTTGTTTAGCTAGTTCTTGAAGTTCCTGGTCATTTAAAGCGAACTGTTGACGTTCAGCTTTTTCAACATCTACCACAACTACTGATTTACCAGCAGCGCCTTCTTCACCATAAATCATTTTCTGGTGTTTAGAACCAAGATTGCGACGCAGGATCGCGTGCTTACCAGCATTTAGAAGTGGTTTAGAGATATAGAATTCGTCTGGGTTAACTGCGCCCTGTACAACCATTTCACCCAGACCGTAAGAAGCGGTGATGAATACTGCATCACGGAAGCCTGATTCAGTATCCAGTGTGAACATTACACCAGCTGCGCCAGTTTCAGAGCGAACCATACGTTGTACGCCAGCAGAAAGGGCAACCACGTCATGGGCAAAGTTTTGGTGTACACGGTAAGAGATTGCGCGGTCATTGTATAAAGATGCGAAAACTTCTTTGATCGCAATCAATACATTGTCGATGCCACGGATGTTCAAGAAAGTTTCTTGCTGACCAGCAAAAGACGCGTCTGGTAAGTCTTCTGCAGTTGCAGATGAACGAACAGCAACCGCGATGTCAGGGTTGCCGTTAGAAAGTGCGTCAAATGCTGCACGAACTTCTTGTTCTAATGCTGCAGTAAGCGGAGTCTCTACAATCCATTGGCGAATTTTAGCGCCAGTTTCAGCAAGAGCGTTTACGTCATCAACGTTTAGGCTGGCAAGCTCTGCATTGATTTTAGCGTTTAGGCCGCTTTGCTCGAGAAATTCACGATATGCACCAGCAGTTGTTGCAAAACCACCTGGTACAGATACGCCAGCGTTTGCTAGGTGGCTGATCATTTCGCCCAAAGATGAGTTTTTCCCACCAACAAGCTCAACATCGTGTTTCCCTAATTTTTCCAGACCAATTACGCGCGCTTCCAAAGTTGTTACTCCACTTTTGCAGTATTAATCATTATCTTGGCATGAGAGTATAGCAAATCACCTAGGTGGATGATTTTACTAAGCGACAGTCATGTAAGATCGGTTTACTATAAAGATTATATAGTACGAAGACAAATGTTTGAGGAGAATTTTAATGTCGGAAGGTAAACAGATAAAGCGTAGTGTTTTCTTCATTTCTGATGGTACTGCGATCACCGCAGAGACGCTGGGACACTCACTTTTGGCACAGTTCCCTCATGTCGATTTTGATATACATATCATTCCCTATATAAGCTCTGAAGAAGCTGCGACCAATGTCGTAGCCGAGATCAATGCACGTGCCCACGAGGAAGGACAGAAACCACTGGTTTTTGATACTTTGGTGGACCCATATGTGCGTGATATTATTAATACGGCTAATGCAGTAAATCTTGATGTATTTGAAGGGCTTATTAGTAAACTATCCGAAGAGCTAGGTACAGATCCAACGACGCTGGTAGGACAAACTCATGCGGTAACCGACTCTGCTTCCTATAAAGCGCGTATTGATGCTGTACATTTTGCTCTGGATAATGATGATGGCGCGCGTACTCGTCATTATGACAAGGCCGATCTGATCCTGATTGGGGTATCACGTTCTGGTAAAACACCGACTTCGATTTATCTTTCTCTACAGTTTGGAATTCGTGTTGCAAACTACCCACTGACTGAAGAAGATCTGGATGATAACCGTCTGCCAGCTGTGCTGCGCCCGCATAAAAACAAGCTTTTCGGCCTTATGATTGATGCTGATCGCCTTGTGGCAATCCGTACTGAACGTAAGGCAAATAGCCGTTATGCCAGCTTTAGTCAGTGCCAGATGGAACTGCGTGCGATTGAAGGAATTTACATTTCAGAGGGTATTAAATATCTGAATGTGTCCGAGATGTCGATTGAAGAAATCTCGACACGTGTACTGCAAATGACTGGTTTAAAACGTCGTATTGGATAAGGTCCTAGTTCATGGAGTCAAAGCTGGTTTTTGACTCCATTGGTTATCAAAATTTATATATTAAAATAATTAATGATAGGAATTAACGATGATAAGATAGTTGATATCAATCAGTACTATTTCGCTACGAAATACCTCATAGAAAAAATATAGACGTATTTTGATGCTAAAATTGTATAAAAATTGATCAATAAAATTTAGGGCTTTATTCTTTTTTAGTATTTTTTATGGAATATATATACAAAAAAAAATAAATAGATTTTTATTTAAAGGTTTGAATAATGACATCAACCGGATAATTTTCACCATGTATGCAATGAATTGCATGATCAGAAATTTTCAAAATTGGCCAAGTAATAAGCTGGCAGTTTTCACGTTGCAGGGCGATATAGAAGCTATCTGACTTAAAGTAATGACGATTAGAGGCTGCCAGATTAGGCATGAGCTGGCGTCTTAACCAGGGATTTTTGACCTGCTGTTCTAAAAAGCGTAAAGACAATAACCCTTTAATCCGGTTACTAATGAGATTTTTATTTTTGCTGATTAGCGGATGATTCAATACGCGTTGAAGCGTGCGGCTGGTACTCGGCATCACAAATTGCGGTTCAATCTGAAAGACTTTAACAGATGCCGCTTGCTGGCAAATGCGGTCAAGATGACTCACACTAAACTGGTCAAGCCCAATTACTGCCACATTTAAATCCTGAAAATCCATATCTTTAAGGGCGGCAGAATCGACTTTAGTCCCATTAAAGCTTTTAAAGTGCTCAGGGTTGTTTTGAAAAATACCGGCACCTGTATCCTGCTTAACGCCCATATTGATATCCTGTAATTATTTAATTTTTATTCTGTTGTGATAGATATAGACAATATCGGCAGGGGCGTAAAGTCACTTTCATGGAATCTCGAGTCATCAATAATTCGACATTTTAAAATCCACTTCAGTTATGGATTTTCGGAATTATATTGATGTAATTTTTCTTGAGCTTTTTAAAGGTTGTGTTCATACAGTTTAATACCGTAAGTAATAGCGCCAATAATTAAAGTGTCCAACCTGCTGCAACAAAGGTTGCAGTCGGTTTGTTAATATAATGATTGATGTTTTTATCCTGAACGTATAATTGTTAGTTTTTTTATTTGAATGCAGATTGCATTTAATAAAGCAATGGATTACCTCCTAAAAAGAAACCGCTGACTGGCAGCGGTTTATTGAAAGATATTTATAAAAGGGAAATTTTATAAGTCCTGCTTAACCTGCATTAACAAATCGAAGTTATATAGACGTTTGTCAGTGTCATAGATGTCACAAGTAAAAATAAACTCATCTACATCATATTTAGCTAAAAGTGCTTCCAGTCCTGCCTTGACTGTTTCCTTGGAACCGACCTGTGCCATGGCAAAGAAATTATCAACGGACATTTTTTCGGGTGGTGACCAGAGTCCTTCCATTGAATCAATAGGTGCTTTCAGTTTCAGGCTTTGACCACGAATCAGGGAAAGTACACGTTGATAGGCGCTGGTTGCCAGATATTGAGCTTCTTCATCCGTATCTGCGACACAGGTCGGTACGCCCATAGAAACATAAGGACGATCCAGGTATTCAGACGGTTCAAAGTTTTCACGATATAATTGAATAGCCTGGCCCAGCATACGTGGGGCAAAATGCGAAGCAAAGGAATACGGCAGGCCAAGTTTCGCTGCCAACTGAGCACTAAACAGGCTAGAACCAAGCAGCCAAACCGGAACATGAGTACTTTGACCCGGAGTAGCTACAATGCGTTGGCCCGGAATCGGATCTTTAAGGTACTGCAAAATTTCTAGTACATCTTGAGGGAACTGATCTTCAGTTTCCTGACGACCGCGACGCAAAGCACGCATGGTCATCTGATCGGTGCCGGGTGCACGTCCCAGACCAAGTTCAACGCGCTCAGGATATAAAGTCGCTAAAGTACCAAACTGCTCAGCTACGACTAAAGGTGCATGATTCGGCAACATGATGCCACCTGAGCCTAAAGTTAAGGTTTTAGTATTTGCCAGTAAATAGCCAAGCAAGACAGCGGTTGCTGAACTGGCAATACCATCCATATTATGATGCTCAGCTAACCACATGCGGCGGTAACCCAGCTTTTCTGCAGTTTGTGCCAGTTCCAGAGCATGTTGCAGGGAGAATTGAATGGTTTTATCGTCACGAACAGGAACCAGTTCAAGAATGGAGAACTGAGTATCGTTAAGCGTACGCATAATATTACTCTTTATTTGACATGACTAAGAGCATACGATGTTCAACCGGATTTGTATATCGAAAAAAAACGATATAAGTGTAAACGAAATGTATAGGCAAAAAAATAAGCATCCGAAGATGCTTAAAAGAGGGAAGGTTGTAAAAGAGATTAAGCTTTGTATTGAACGCTTAACGACGGCCACGGTTGTTATAGCGATAGTCGTTATAACGGTAATTACGTGAGGAATTATAACGGCGGTCATAGCGGTCATCATAACGACGGTCTTCACTTACTTTCTTGCCAAGAGCAGAACCACCCGCAGAACCCAATGCTGCACCAATCAGGCCACCATTGTTACCACCCATATTTTTACCTACGGCATAACCTGCACCGCCACCCAGTGCGCCACCGATAATGGCACCGTTGCGGTCACGTTTATTCGCTGAAATGGCTGCACCTGCACCACCACCGATTGCAGAACCGATTGTTGCACCAGTTGTGCCACCAACTCTATTACCTACTGCAGCACCAACTACGCCACCAAGTGCAGAAGCAAGAGCAGTATTCGTTGTATTACCCGCATTCGCTGCTGTCATACCCATGCCCATAGCTGAGGTAGCAACAACCGCGATCATTAGAGATTTGTAGTTCATGAGTACACCTTTTATATATATGGCTGTATTTGTCTATGAGTTAAATTTAATCTAGCAAGAGCGAAATAGCATGGAGAGTCTGTAGACGAAATGTGTTTTTTCTCTCCTTAATTTATTCATAATTACTAAACAATATTTTTCAAGTATTACAATTAGTTAGACTCATTTAGAAGCAATTAAAAAAGCACCCGAAGGTGCTTTTTACGTCAAATGTAAGATGCGATTGAGAGACTATAAGTACTGAATTAACGGTAACGTTTTTTCCAATGTTTCGCACGTTTTTCAGCTCGACGGTCTGCTGTTTTGTCTTTGGCAATTTTATTGCCTAAAGCTGCACCACCTGCTGCCCCTAACGCAGAACCGATGTAACCACCGTTAGAGCCACCCATGCTTTTACCTACGCTATAACCTGCACCGCCACCTAAAGCGCCACCAATGGCAGACTCAGTACGGTTCTTCTTGTTACTTGCTACAGCTGCACCACCAGCACCGCCAAGTGCTGCACCAATTGTTGCACCTGTGTTGCCCCCCATGTTTTTACCCAAAGCTGTACCAGCCACACTACCTAATGCACTTGCAGCAGCAACACGAGCAGTGCTGTCGGCATGAGCATTAACGGTCATCATTGACCCTGCGGCTAAAGCGGTACTTAATAAAACTGCGCTCAGTTTCATGCTGGAACTCCATATCCGTGATCGGATTATATTGTGTTTCGATGGCGGAAAATGTAACAAAAAATCGTCATTACATTGTGAAGAAAGATCTCCATATTTAGATGCTTTATTTGCGAGTTTGTAAAATAAGTAAAGAATGCGGATTAAATTGATTAAAAAAGAGGCATTAGCCTTAATTTGGATCTTAAGAGAGATGCTTATCTGGATGCTTTAGCCGCAGAAAGCTTGTACTGAATAAAGATGTTCTTTATGCCTGAGAATCGTTAAACTAGGCGCAATTTTTGATTTCGCTGTGCTAAGACCTTTATTTAGCTATAGCCTTTGTTTGAGATACTTTAAAAAATGAAAGAATCGTTACGTTTACGATTAGACCAGCTCTCCGACCGTCACGAAGAACTCACTGCCTTATTGGCAGATGCGGAAGTCATTTCAGATAATAAACGCTTTCGCCAGCTTTCCCGCGAGCACAATGATCTGACCGAAATTACTGAAGTATGGACCAAGTATAAACAGGCTGAAGAAGATATTGAGACTGCTCAAGCCATGCTGAGCGATCCTGACTTTAAAGAAATGGCACAGGAAGAAATTAAAGAGAATAAAGCTTTAATTGAATCGCTTGAAGCTGACCTGAACATCCTGATGATTCCAAAAGATCCGAATGATGCCAACTCTGCTTATTTGGAAATCCGTGCCGGAACCGGTGGTGATGAAGCTGCGATCTTCTCGGGTGATTTGTTCCGTATGTATAGCAAATATGCGGAATCTCAAGGCTGGCGTATCGAAATTCTGTCTGAAAATGAAGGTGAACACGGCGGTTATAAAGAAGTGATCTGCCTGGTCAATGGTGAAGGCGTCTATGGTCGCCTGAAATTTGAAAGTGGTGCACACCGTGTACAACGTGTGCCTGCAACAGAATCGCAAGGTCGTGTACATACCTCAGCATGTACTGTGGCAATTCTTCCAGAAGTGGATGTAGATACATCAGTCGACATTAACCCGGCTGATCTGCGTATTGATACTTACCGTGCATCAGGTGCCGGTGGTCAGCACATTAACAAAACCGACTCTGCGGTACGTATTACCCACATTCCAACGGGGACTGTGGTGGAATGTCAGGATGAGCGTTCACAGCATAAGAACAAGGCTAAAGCGATGGCGCTTCTGGTGTCACGTCTGGAAAATGCCAAACGTGCAGCTGCAGATGCGGCAACTTCTGAAATGCGTCGTGACCTGGTGGGTTCGGGTGACCGTTCAGAACGTATCCGGACTTATAACTATCCACAGGGTCGTATGACTGATCATCGTATTAACCTGACTTTATATAAGCTGGATGCGGTGATGGAAGGTGATTTGACTGAATTGCTCGATAGTCTGCACCGTGAATATCAAGCGGATCAGCTTGCCATGCTCGCACAGCAGAATGGTGGATAATGAATATTTTACAAGCGCTGGCTTTGCGTGGTGAACCAGAGAGCTATGAACGTCAGGAAAATGCCTGGTTGCTGGAACACATTACCAAGATTGATTCTTTTGATCTGGTGATGAAAAAGAATCAGGAACTGACGCTTGAACAGGAACAGGCTTATGTTGATGCTCTGGCGCGTATTGCTGCGGGTGAGCCTTTGGCTTATGTCACTGGTTCACAACCGTTCTGGACACTGGATCTGAAAGTCACCAAAGACACATTGGTGCCACGTCCCGATACAGAAGTATTGGTTGAAACTGTACTTAAGCTGGACTTGCCTGAAGATGCTCGTGTGGTAGATCTGGGGACAGGTACTGGTGCGATTGCCTTATCCTTGGCTTCGGAACGTCCAGCGTGGTCAGTTACTGCAACTGATATTTATGAACCGACTCTAGAGGTGGCCAAGTTCAATGCTGAACAGCATGACTTGTCGCAGGTACAGTTCGTATTGGGTTCATGGTTCAAGCCATTGGGTCGTCAGTTCTTTGATGTGATTGTTTCCAATCCACCGTATATTGATGCAGCCGATGAACATATGCAGGATCTGGCGACTGAACCAAAACGTGCTTTAGTAGCAGACAATAAAGGTTTGGCTGATTTAGAACAGATCATCGCTCAAGGCAAAAAAAACCTGACTGTAAATGGTTGGGTAGTACTTGAGCATGGTTATGATCAGGGGGATGCAGTGCGTCATCTATTTACCCAGGCTGGTTATAAACAGGTGCGTACTGTTAAAGATTATGGTGGTAATGACCGAGTGACCTTAGCTCAGTGGCCTCATTGATTTTCCAAATCTTGTTTTTAATAAAAAAGCGACCCTTAAGGTCGCTTTTTAGTTTCAGGATTTTTTGATGACATCGCGCCAGCGCAGCAGACGATGTTCAAACAACTTCATAATACTGTCAGTAATCTTACCCAACACTGCCAGTAGAATAATGGCAATAATTACAATATCCGGTCGAGAGGTCTCCCGGCCATCACTGAGTAAATAGCCAATCCCTTGAGTCGCTGCAATCAGTTCTGCTGCAATCATAAACATCCAGGACAAGCTTAAGCTGTTTCTTAAACCTGTGAGAATTCCCGGTGATGCCGCAGGTAACACAATCTGATGAATCTGTTGCCAATATTTCAGCCGGTAGACTCTGGCCACTTCAATCAGCTTGCGATCCACACCCTGAATGGCGGCAACGGTATTGGTATAAGTAGGGAAGAAGGCACCAATTGCAATCAAGGTAATCTTGGAGCCTTCATCAATACCTAACCATAGTAACAAAAGTGGAATCCAGGCCAAACTCGGAATAGATTTGATTGCAGAAAATGTTGGTTCCAGGAAGTCTTCGGCATGACGATTTAACCCGACTAAGATCGCAAAAACTAAGCCCAAGCCAATCCCAATGCCAAAGCCTAAAAAGACACGCCAGCTACTTGCCCAGAGATGCTGCCATAGATCACCTTCAGCCAGTTCGGTCAGAGACTGCCATAAACTGCTGGGTGCAGGCAGTAAATAAGGCTCAATTACACCATTGCGAACCAGAATTTCACATGACAAGATCAGGATCACCGGAATGGTGATCCCTTTCAACAGACGAATACCACGGGGAAGGGCAACAGATTTAGGTTGATCTTCCTTCACAAGTTGTTCGGAGATAGTGTTTGGTGCAGACATTACTTCTTAACAACCTTTTGCGCATATTTGCTATCAAAGAGCTGAGTTACGACCTGATTGACATTGGTGCCTTTACGTACCAAATCTTCTTCAGTCAGAATAGAACCTGCTTTTTGTAATGCAGCAATATGTTTTGCTGTTGGAATGTTTTGATCCAGATTGGTACGGCTCAGCTGTAATTTCGCCACTTCAATTGGTAGTTTGGCTTCACGGGCTAACAGTTCGGCCAGCTTATCCGGATTGGCTTTGGCCCATTTACGCGCCTGTTCATAGACTTTAATGACTGCATCAACGGCTTCAGGACTTTGCTTGGCGAAGTTTTCTTTAATACTGAGTACACTATATGAGTTAAAGCCGACATTGCGATACAGCAATTTCGCACCCGACTGCACCTGCGCAGAAGCCATCAACGGATCAAGACCCGCCCAAGCATCGACCTGTTTACGCTCTAAAGCTATTTTTCCATCTGGGTGTTGCAGGTGTACTAGCTCAACATCACGTTTACCCAAGCCGACGGTATCTAAAGCCTGTAGCGTAAACAGAAATGGATCGGTGGCTTTGGTGGCAGCAATTTTCTTGCCTTTTAAATCCTTGAGAGATTTGATATTGGAATCTTTGTTAACGACCAACGCAGTCCATTCAGGCTGGCTTTGAACATAAACCGTTTTGATTGGGCTACCATTGGCACGGCTAAGTACTGCCGCCAAACCTGCGGTTGAAGCAAAATCTGTACTACCACTGTTCAGATATTCAAGCGAGCGATTACTGCCTTGGCTAAATACCCATTTAATTTTGGTTTTAGGCAATGCTTTTTCCAGTAGTTTTTGCTCCTTAACCACCAAGCTGGTAGGTGCATAATAAGCGTAATCCAGTTTTAATTCGCTTGGAATTGCTGCTGCTGTCAACCCGCTCACTAGAGAGATAGAAATAGTAATTAAGCCTAATTTTGTTGTTGCTAAAGTTTTTTTCATGAGGAGCTCTAATTTATTTAGGAAATTTTCGACATAAATAGCGGTAAATGAATAAACAGACAAAAAAGAAAAACAGATAATCAAATCAACAAATAAAATATAAAGGTGTAAATTTTAATAAGTTATTGTTTATAATTAATTTAATTGTAATGAAGGTGACTTTTTTAGACTTAGCTGAAATTTCTACAAGATTATGGCTGGATTTGATAAGCAAATATTTTTAAATCTCATTGCATTGATTCTGCACAGGATAAACCTCTATAAAAAAGCGACACTTAAGGTCGCTTTTTTATTTATATTTTTACATTGGATAATCTTGTAGACAGTCAGAAACTTCGACCTGATCTAGTGTATTGGTTTCCATTGCCAGACATAGGGTTACCACTTTTAATGTATCTGCAATGAACTGTTCATCTTTCAATGCAATCCCTTGCTTCAGGCTTTCAATACGTTCAGCAGAGATTTCAAGTGCCGCCGCCGCGTCAAGAACATCGATACGATTGAGGAAAGTCACCACTGCATCTTTCAAAGCTGAATCAGATGCGTTCAAAATCCCTTGATTGAGCTGTTCAGAAAGAAGGTCCGCAGAATGAAATAAAGCATTAGAGAAGTTTTGAACCAGGTTTTGGCCAAGAACATCAGTCATGTTTAACATAAGAGTACCTTAAGTAGGGAGAGGAATGAGCAACTAAATAGATGCATCAAATTGTGTGAAAAATAATCTAAATTAACGATAAATACAAAGATATTGGGATGACCGTAGAGTCTCATTTTATTTGGTGATAAAGCTTGAAAACCAGATGTTCTGTAAAATTAAAAACTTAAATATAAAAAGCTGATATTAATCGTTTTTAAGTCTAATAAAATATTTTTAATTGATAATTAAACTGCTGTGGTCATAGTTTGATTTGCTTCCTATTTGGGCAAAGATTAGTCTAGTAAAAATTCAAAATGACATGGATGAGCTATGGATATTCAAAATAAAGTCTTTGTAGTGACGGGCGGAGCTTCAGGACTCGGTGCCGAAACATCACGCTATCTGGTGGAGAAGGGCGCTCAAGTCGTACTGGTCGATATGAATCTTGAACTTGGGCAGAGTCTCGCACAAGAACTTGGGGAACAGGCGCAATTCCAGCAATTAGATGTGACTGATGAAACAGCTGTCAGTGAATTTTTTAAGGCATTAGAACAGACGCATGGGCAACTCAATGGATTGGTAAACTGCGCCGGTATTGCGCCGTCTGCTAAAGTACTTGGTCGTGATGGATTGCATGACTTGGCAATGTTCCAGCGTGTGCTGAATATCAATGTCACGGGCACCTTTAATATGCTGCGCTATGCTGCTGAGCTAATTTCGAAATATGAATTAAAACAGGGCGAAGAGGAACGTGGTGTGATCATCAATACCGCCTCTGTAGCTGCATTCGATGGACAGATTGGACAGGCTGCTTATTCCGCATCTAAAGGGGCAGTAGTTGCCATGACTTTACCACTGGCACGTGAACTCGCTAAAAATGCGATTCGTGTCATGACGATTGCTCCGGGAATTATGGAAACGCCGATGCTAAAAGGTTTGCCGCAGAATGTACAGGATTCTCTTGGGCAGATGGTACCATTTCCTCCACGTTTAGCTAAGCCATCTGAGTATGCAAAATTAGTCGGGCATATTCTTGAAAATACCTATCTGAATGGTGAAGTCATTCGTTTAGATGGAGCAATCCGGATGGCAGCAAAATAGCCTAAGCTATATTGATTCCTTAAGTTACCGGTTAATGCTGATCCTAAAATAAGTGTAATGGATTAAAAAGAATTCAACTTTTTTCGAAATGAGCTTCTACTAAACTAAAAATATACTTTCAACATGCAAAAATTTAGCCTCTTAGATAAGAGGCTAAATGATAAATAAATTCGCTTTAATTTTTATAATTGTACTTTTGCATGATCAGTATCTGGCTCTTCAGGCTTGCCAGTAATATTGCCTTTTAAGACTTTTAGTAGATGAGTAACTTTATTGTCCTTCACATTCCAGTACTCTGCGCTGACTGCTTTGGCAATAAGCACACGTACACTCGGATCATCCTTGCCTTCAAACCAGTTTTCTGCCCAAGGGTTCCATAATTCTTCAATCAGGATACGGTCGGTACTGATTTCGCCATGAGCACTGATAGAGACATAGATATCATCTGATGGTTTGGCAAAGGACAAACCAAGATGCTGACGACCTGCATTAATTGCTTGGACAATATCATTAGTGTCTTTCATGATGAAATACAGATTCTGACTTTCATGCATTTTTTCTGAATTAAGCATGGTCATTGGCTGGGAGTGAATTTCTTGAGTTTCAGCCTGATGGCTGATCATAGTGAAACGCACATCTTTAATGAGTTCCCATAATTTTTCACGGTCATTGTGTTCTGAATATTGTTGTGTCATATGCTGCTCCATATTCTTGTTAAAGGTTAAATTTGGATAACGTTAAGCAGCTTAATCATATTTATAGCAGGATGCTGTAACTCTCACTGAACTCGTACATTTACATACTTAAATTGAGAAGAGCACTACACGAATTACCATTAAACAGGTTTTAGTTACAGCACAGTAAAAATTATCCGATAAATTTTTTAGATAGAAGCTAATAGGAGATTCGGAGTAAGCAAGGCCTAAAAATAATGATAAATTCTGCAACCTCATTGTAATTTAAATTAATGAGTCAATTTTGATATTGCATTGTAATTACAAATTGTAGACGTTTTTAAGTGTTTCAAAATAAATACCTGATTTTATATTTTTCAAAAAGAGACTTTTAGTTAGTTTAAGTACTCATTCTTTAAGGTAGGAAGCAAAAAGCTTACGATTAAATTGTCTTTAATTTTCTAATTTAAAAGAGCTGTTATGGATCACTGGTCTATGCTTTGTATCCGTATGAATAGCGACCCTTAAATTTTATAATTTTTTATGGAACCATATATTGCCTCCAAAATTATTAAAGATGGAAGGTACAGCAATAAAAAGTACAAATAAAGCCAAAGTAAAATACAGTGTATGAACAAGGCTCTTTAAAAAGCCATAATACAATTTATCTTGAACGGTAAGATTTAGTACAGTAATGTCGGCGCCAAATATACTGATATAACCTGCAAGAAATACCTGAGCTACAAGATAAAGTAGTGCAGTTAAAGCAGTAATGATCAAGGCAGCATCTAATGAAAAATTAAATTTCATTTTATCTAAGTTATTTTTGTTGAATGCTTTATTAAATGTTATTCATTATTTTAAATCAACAAGATGGATTGAAATTATAGATTCATCTTTTAAAGAACACGGACGGTATAGTGGTAGACGCTTTAAACACTGAATTCGAACTCACCGATGCGGAAATGCATTTGTATGCACGTCAAATCCTGTTAGAAGGCTGGGACATCGAAGCACAGGAAAAACTAAAATTTTCCGATATTTGTATTATTGGCTGTGGGGGAATTGGCTGCGCACTCGCGGAGTTGCTTGCCCGTGCAGGTGTGGGAAAAATTACCCTGATTGATCCGGACACGATTGAGATCAGTAATCTGCAGCGTCAACTCGCATTTACCCCACAAGATGTTGGCTTTTATAAAGCAGAAACGCTAGCGAAACGTTTGCAACAGATTAATCCGTATGTGCAAATTGAATATTATAATCAGGCAATATCTATCGATAATGCACAAGTCCTGATTCAGCACCAAGATTTGGTTTTGGATGGATGTGATCAATTTGAAACCCGTTATCTGGTGAATCAAACCTGCCGACAGTTTGATGTAGCATTGATCAGCGCCTCTGCGATTGGTCTACAAGGCCAACTGTTTATGGTGGAAGGTGATTCTGCCTGCTATAACTGCCTGTTCCCGCAAGAAGATCAAACTGATACAGCCATGCGCTGTGCGGATTCTGGCGTACTGGCGACAACACCGAATGTCATGGCAAGTCTGCAAGCACATCATGCTTTGCTTTATCTGGGACTTGGAAAAATGCCATTGCGACAAAAGCTGCTGTTATGGGATGGTCAGAGTATGCAGCAACGTATTCTCAAATTTGAGAAAGATACGAATTGTCCAATTTGTCAGGCAAGATAGAACAGATCAGCCTGAATATTTGTTACACTCGAGAAAATTTGAAATTACGCTGACATTATGAAAAATAATATCTTCCTGGATGGTTTGCGTTCTGTGGCACGTGTCGGTGAAACCGCCGTCATTGCTGCACGTGCAGGCATCAAGTATGCGACTGAAAAACCGAGTAATGCTAAACTGATGCGTGAAACCTTTGAATCCTTAGGTTCAACATATATCAAATTAGGGCAGTTTATTGCCTCTACACCCTCTTTATTTCCTCGTGAATTTGTCGAGGAATTTCAGGGTTGTCTAGATCAAACTCCAAGCCTGCCATTTAGCTATGTACAGCAGGTGCTAGCATCTGAGTTTGAAGGCCGTAATCTGGATGAAATCTTTGCCTCGATCGAGGAAACGCCATTGGCTTCAGCATCCATTGCACAGGTGCATGCTGCCAAACTGGTTTCTGGTGAAGACGTGGTGATTAAAGTACAAAAGCCAGGTGTAGAAACCATTCTTTATACAGATCTGAACGTACTGCACTGGGCAACCAAGTTGCTTGAGAAAGCAGTGCCGAAAGTGAAATTTGCATCTTTGGCAGATATCGTTGAAGAAATCAAAACACGTATGGTGCGTGAAGTTGATTTTATTGAAGAAGCTAAAAATCTGGATGACTTCGTTAATTATCTGAATGTCACCAATAATCGTGCAGCGACAGCACCAAAAGTCTATCATCAGTATTCCACACGTCGTGTACTGACCATGCAGCGTTTGTATGGCGTGTCATTGACCGATTTTGATGTAGTAAAGAAAGTGGCTAAAGATCCTTCTCAGGTGCTGATTACTGCAATGAATACTTGGTTTGGCAGCCTGATGATGTGTGAAAGTTTCCATGCAGACTTGCATGCCGGTAATCTGATGCTACTCGAAGATGGCCGTGTTGGTTTTATCGATTTTGGTATTGTCGGTCAGCTGAATCCGGAAGTATGGACAGCATGTATGGCCTTTATGGATGCACTGCAAAATACCAATTATGATCTGATGGCAGAAAACATGCTGAAAATGGGCATGACTGCAGTTGCCATTGACACGAAAGTATTGGCCGCAGATCTTGAGCGTTTATTTAGTGGTGTAATTATGGCAGATCCACAAGAATTGCTAAGTTCCAATCCAAGTGACCTTAATGACGTCATGATGGATATGGTCGCCGTTGGTGAACGTCATGGCATTCGCTTCCCGCGTGACTTCGCCTTGCTGTTCAAGCAAATGCTGTATTTCGACCGTTTCATGCGTATCCTTGCGCCATATACCGATATCTATGCGGATCAGCGCTTACAGATGATTCAGACAATTGACCCGAATTTATTGTTGAAGCATTAATTCTAAAAGATGGATTCCTCCTAACCTCCCTTTGAAAAAGGGAGGAGCTACACGCTTATAAAAATACTTCGAGATGTAGAAGTCCCTTTTTCATAAAGAGGGACTTAGGGAGATTATTGAAGTGATTTTAAAACTCCTGAGCAGAAATATGGACGCAATTATCATTGAAGGTTTGAAGGTTGAAACAGTAATTGGCTGTTTTGACTGGGAACGTCAGATTATTCAGCCTTTAATGCTGGACTTGGTTATTCAGACAGATTTGGAACAGGCATCCAATTCTGATGCCTTGGCAGATACACTAAATTATGCCGAGATCTGTGAAATTTCTACACAGGTAATTCAGCAGGCACAGCCAGAATTGATTGAACATGCAGCAAAGTTAGTGTTAAACGCACTTTTTACTACCTTTACAGCAATTGAATCGATTAAAATTACTATTCGTAAGCCTGCCATTATCGCGCAAGCCAATTCTGTAGGGATACGTCTTGAACGCCACCGAAACGATATTCGCCTTAGCACTGGCGAGTAATTGTCATCCTCAGCAACATTTTCAAGCTGCACAACAACGTATTTCCACTTGGGGGGGCGTTCAATTCTCTCCCATCTATATTATTCCGTGTCGTGACGGGATTGGTGAGAATTACTGGAATTCAGCATGTCTATTGCAGGTTGAAATGACAGTTGAAGAAATGCTTCAGCAGCTTAAACAGATGGAAGCTGATTCAGGACGAGTGCGTCCCTCACATCAGATCAGCCTGGATATCGATCTGATTGCCTGGGGCAGTGATTTAAGTCAAATGCAGTTTAATCCAAAAAAGTTACCGTTGGCTTTAGATGTCAAAATTCCAATGCATGAGATCTGGTCACATCCGGCATTTGAATATGACCATCAACTACAGTACCCACAGGTTAAACTTAACGCAGTGCTATAAATCCCGATGCTAAACCTTGTGCAAAATAAGGTTTAAAAAGAGGAGTGGAAGCATATGCTGGTATATTAAACGAAGTTTTTTCTAGGGTTAAACCCTTAGCAGTTATGCTGATGTGTAGCACATGTTTTGTCAGTCTAAAGCGAGTTGCTATCAGATTAGTCCCTTATAAAAGCAAAAGATAAATGGTTTCATAAATTAGAAAGTTGTCAGATATATATGCTGGTTTAACAACTGTCTAAAGAAGAATGCGATGGTGATATTGGCTATATGTATGAACTGAAAATTCAACTGGAACGGATCAAATTCAATTAGTATGACGTGGGGCCTAGACGAGCACGCTTAAAATCTAAGCTTGGCTAATCAGCGCATTTTTATATATTAAATAACAAGAATTGACCAACACTGGTAAATTTAAAGAAAAGCGCGCTGATTATTTTTTCTTGTTGTAAAAAATAATCAGTAGTATGGTAATGACCGCTAATATGACAAGAATTATAACTGTTTCCATAACATGACCTTAATGAATATTTTTATTTTAAGCTTTTAAATTAGCAATAAAAGGATGTGAATGACCAGCAACCTTATCTATTTTATTAGCACTCCCGGAAAAAACAGGATATTTGAAGATAGTAAAATTATAACATCTATTATCAACCCTCTTCTTTAAGAACATGTGACGGTCTATGAAGAGGTGGGCTAGAAGCTCGCTTATCTATACGACTTATAAACGAATAACAGAGCTTAACTTTTATATTTGTTACTAAAATTACCAATACAAATAATAATTTAGAGCAAATTTATTGTTGAGCTGGCGTCACGATAAAGAGAATAATCATGAAAGAAAAAAATGCAACTTATCCATGCTTGGTATGTGGAAAATATTATTCCTTAAAAAATCTTACCCCGATGGGAACGGTGAGAAAAGTCATTACCGAAGAGATTGCTAAAGATATTCCAGACTGGTCACCTGACCATTATATTTGCCAGACAGATTTGACCAAATATCGCGTACAGTATGTTCATGCATTGTTAAAGTCTGAAAAGGGTGAAGTCACTAATCTTGAATATGAAGTGATCAAGAGCATGCGCCATCATGAGCTGATTACCAAAGATGTAGAAGCCTCCCTGGAGCAAAAGTGGACTTTTGGTGAAAGATTGGCTGATAAAATTGCTTCTTTTGGTGGAAGCTGGTCATTTCTGATCTGTTTTACTGTTTTTATTACTTTCTGGATCGGAATGAATACGATGGTTATCGTAACCAAACCGGTTGATCCTTATCCCTTTATTCTTTTAAATCTGATACTTTCCTGTATTGCAGCGATTCAGGCGCCGGTCATTATGATGAGCCAAAATCGGCAAGAAGCCAAAGACAGATTGCGTTCCCAAAATGATTATCAAATCAACCTCAAAGCTGAACTTGAAATCCAGCATTTACATGAAAAACTGGATCATCTTCTTCAGCATCAGTGGGAAAGACTGGCCCAGATACAGGAAATACAACTCGATCTGCTTTCCGAGATGAGTAAGAAGTATTAAGTATAGGAGCCTGAAACCTTTGTAGTATTTTGTGGATTGAATACTCATAGAAAAGCCCACGTCAATGTGGGCTTTTCTAGCTAAATGGTTAAATATAATAACTGGTCTTGGTCATTAATTTAGAAATGCCGGTCATGGCAATTTTGACCGGTAAAGGCAGATCTACACCACCCGCTGCTAATGCTGTATCACGGTGATGCAATTCATCTTCATTCATCTGTTCCAGAATACGGCGTGAACGCTCATCATGCGGTGGTAACTGGCTGATATGGTGTTGCAAATGCAGGCTGACCTGACGTTCTGTTTCAGCAACAAAGCCAAGGCTGTATTTGTCGCCAGCAATTCCGGCAATGGCACCCATCCCAAAAGAAAGACCGTACCAAACCGGATTCAGCAAGCTGGTATGACTTTCTAATTCTTTTAAACGATCTTCACACCAGGCCAGATGATCCTGTTCCTCAATTGCTGCCTGTTCCATTTCACGACGGACATTTGGCAGTTTGGCGGTCATCGCCTGACCATGATAAAGCGCCTGTGCACAGACTTCACCACTGTGATTCACCCGCATCAGACCCGCAACATGACGAGCATCAGAAACTGCCAGTTGGCTATCAGTATTTTCAGCAGGATTAGTGCGCTGTGCAGAAGTCGTACCTGGGACAAGACTACGTAATGCCTGGTCAAAAGAATGAATGAGCTTATCGACACCTGTAAATTGACGCATGCATTAATCCTCCAATGATGCTTGTGCAGAGTTGATCATCGGTTTAAGGCGCAGTAATAACCATAAGGTAAATATGCCGCTTAAGACCGCTGTAATACAGAAAAGTATTTTAAGATCAAACTTTAAGACACTTAAAATAATAATCGAAAATATAGCAGAAGATACCATGAAAACTGCATTCAGAATGTTATTTGCTGCAACCACCCGTGCACGATGTGAGCGGGGAGAATGTGCCTGCATCATGGCGTACAGTGGAACAATATAAAAACCACCACTGATACCCAATAAGGTCACGGCAAACATCACATGGTAATAGCTCCAGCCCTGACGGAATACATCTGCCAGACCCAGCAATTCGCCAGTACGCTCAGGTATAAAGGCCATGCTGACAGCCAGATAAATAGCAAAGACGGTCAGTCCAACTGCACCAATTGGCACCATACGAATATTAACTTCAGTCCCACCTAATCTACGGCACAGATAAGATCCCAAGCCAATCCCGATCGAGAAGAAAGTTAGCAGTAAACTTGCAACATTTTCAGAAGCATGCAGGTTCTGCAGGGTCAGTTGTGGAATCTGGGTTAAATAGGTCGCGCCATAAAACCAGTACCAGGAGTTACCAAGCAGAATCAGAAAGATCAAAGGCAGGCTTTTGGCATATTTCAGGGTTTGAAAACTGGTACGGAAAAAGTTCCAGTCAATTTGAATATCAGGTGCAGGAATGCTTTGCTTTAAAATAAAGCGGCTTGATAAATAACCGAGGATGGCAATAACCACTACGGTTAAGCTGATCCAGAGTAAATTGCCAGCCGATGCTGCAATCACCGCCCCCCCAGAATCATACCGAATAGGATCGCCAGGGAAGTTCCAGACTGAAAGAGTGCATTACCTGACATCAATTCCTCTTTCTTCAGCACTTCTGGCAAAATTGCATATTTAATCGGACCAAAGAAAGTCGATTGCGTCCCCATTAAGAACAGCGCAAACAGTAGAATCCATAGATTACCCATCAGGAAACCGATAGTACCGAGAATCATCACCACGATTTCCAGGATCTTTAAATAACGAATCAATTGGGAACGTTCATATTTATCGGCAATTTGTCCGGCAGTCGCAGAAAAAATAAAATAAGGCAAAATAAAGAGTAATGCAGCAAGATTATTTAAGGTGCTAATGCCCGCACTTTGCTGAATCCATCCATACGTAATGACCAGTAATAATGCCTGTTTAAATACATTATCATTTAACGCCCCGAAGAATTGCGTCAAAAACATGGGTAAAAAGCGACGAGAGCCTAACAAATGTTCGTTATTGTTCATATTGGACGTGCTACATTAAGATTTATTAAGAAATGTCAGTGATGCGTGAACATCTTGAAAAATCATGTAAGATACCTTTGACCACGGAAATGGCAAAATCCTATAGATTCAAGTTTCTTAGCTTATATTTTTCGGTCAAATAATCAATTAAAGAATGTATTTGTTTAGAGTTTGCTATGCCTGCAAAAATAAAATTTAAAGAAACGGTACTGAGTCAGAGCATGAGTCCACTCATATCTGCACCTACAGGCAGTCGCTTGTGCATGAGTATTTTCTTGATGATGTTGGCCCAACATGGCATGGCACAAACTCCAGAAACGGAAACGCCCGTGGCAGTTTCGCAGGCAGAAATGATTGATGAACTGTCTAAGCAGGCGGTGCAACAGGGGGTAGCTAATTCCGAAGACGAAGCTGCCGAGAAAATTGAACAGGCTTTGCAGCCAGAAAATGAAATAGACAGCCTGGAAATGCTGCAACAGCAGGAACAGCAAGGCGCACAGCTGGATGTATTTAAGCCGATCGAGTTTGAAGACCTAGAAGAATTACCGGTTCAACCGATCGATCAGGCAATGGCGGATGAAATTTACCGCGTGGCTGAGCAAGCCAAGCAGGAAGCACAAAGCTATCGCCAGACCCAGCAGACAGAAACCGTAGTTGCCGATATCAGCCAGCAGGAACTGGTAGAAATCAATCAGGCACCAGTCAATGTTGATCAGCTGATGCAAAGTATCCAATCTGACAGCCAGATCATTGTGCAGGCGAATGAAACAGGCAGTACCTTGCCGGAAATTCCTCCACAACAACTTACGCCGGCAGATGACAAGAAACCGAATATTTTTAAACGACTTTTTTATAAAATTCGTCCGCCACGCCAGATCATGACAGCGAGTGTGCCGCGGATTGATGCAGACGTGGTTATACATAATGGTGAAAGCAGTACTCAAACGAGCAATGGATTAAGTTCGGCTGCACGTATACAGGCCTATGAAAACCTGGCAGAGAATATTGAAAATAAACTATCGAGTTTCACTCAGGAATCCTTTAGCGATTTCCCATCCGCATTGCCACAATTGCGTAGTCTGTCTAACCAGGCTGCTCAGGCAGTTGGCTTCTATAATACCGAATTCCGTTTTGAAAAACTTTCTGAATCACGTGTTAGAGTGCATGTGACTCCGAATGAGCCAGTCATCATTCAAAGCCACAACCTGGAATTTACCGGTGCTGGTGCTGAGCAACCACAGTTCCAGGTGATTAGTGTATTGCCAGATCAGGAAGTGGGTGATGTGTTTAATCATGGTGAATATGAAAAAACCAAGGAGCGAATTGTCGAAGCAGCGAGTAATAACGGCTACTTCGATGCGCACTGGCGGCTGCATGATGTCAAGGTCGCACAGCCACAGAATACGGCAGAAGTAAATCTGCGTTATGAAACTGGCGATCCTTACAAACTTGGACCGGTGACCTTCCGGATGAGTGATCCGGATGAGGAATTCCCGCTAGATCCAGATATCTTGCAAAGTCTGGTGCCTTGGGAAGATGGTGCCGATTACCGTTTCTGGCGGGTAAACACACTAGCCAATAACCTGACTAACTCACGATATTTTAACTATACCTTGGTTGATGCGGTGAAACCGGACCCAGTCGAAGCGGAACTTGAACTGGCGCCTGATCTGCAATTGCTGGTCGATCAGCAAAAAATCTCTGAAGGGGTTTTGGCCCAGGAGAAAAAAGCCGAGGCTTCTTCCAGGGAAGTTACCCAGAACGTGGTTGATGAAAGCCAGTTTGCTGGTAGCCGTGAGGAAGAAAACCCAGATGTACGCGCCATGCGTACTGCGCAGGAAACCAAGGCCAATGAGCAGGAACGTTTAAAAGCCCAAGCACGTGAAGAGAAAGAGATTCCGGTGATTGTGACTTTGAATGATGACAAGAAAAACAGCGCTGAAGTCGGTCTAGGTTATGGAACCGATACTGGGACACGTCTACGGGGTCAGTACCGCCGTGCCATCGTTAACAAACGTGGACATTCTTTTGATGCCAACCTCGAGCTTTCAGGAATCCGTCAGTCTATTGATGGCCGCTATAATATTCCGTATAAACATCCGCTCAATGATTACATCAGTATTGTCGGTGGTTATGAGCGTGAAGAACGTGATGATGTTGCACAAGGCGATGGACTCTTGATCGAATCTGCCGTAATTGGTGCCGATCGTTATATTAAAAATCCACGAGGAAGCTGGCAGCATACTTATGGCGTGCGTTATCGTCTGGATCAATTGACTCAGGACGGTACTGTGAATGCCGATGATATTCCAGATGCTTTCCTGGTCAGTACTGCAGAAACCCAAGAGTCTTTATTATTCGGTTATGAAATCGCTCGTACCACCAGTGACCGTCGGGTAAACCCAACCAAAGGCTTTAGACAGACCTATAAGATTGAACTGGGAAGTGAGGCACTGTTATCCGATGCAGATATGGCCATTGCCAATGCTGGCTGGCGCTTTATCTATTCACTGGGTGAAAATGCTGATCATCAGTTTGTCGGTCGTGCCGATGCAGGCTATATTTTTACTGAAGATTTTACCAAAGTACCGTATAACTTAAGATATTTCACTGGCGGTGACCAAAGTATTCGTGGTTTTGACTATAAGAGTCTGTCACCAGAAATCGATGGCTTTAAAGTAGGTGGACAGGCCCTGGCCATTGGTTCCTTGGAATATAATTATCAATTCAGGGAAGGCTGGCGTGCGGCAGTATTTGCAGATGCCGGAAATGCTTATGACAAGGACTTTAGTAATCCGACTGAATATGGGGTAGGTCTCGGCGTGCGTTGGGCATCGCCAATTGGTCCGATTCGTATTGATGTGGCCTCAGGCATTTCGGATGATAACCATCCAATCCGAGTGCATTTCTTTATTGGCTCACAGCTATAAAACAAACTGATTAAAAATTTTAGATATTTGGGAAGAACATGGTCGAGAACCAGCAACCACAAGAAGCAGAGCCGGAAAATACGCCTTTACCTAAAAAGCGCCGTATTTTAAGAAGCATCTTACTGTCGGTGCTGTTTTCTATTCTGTTTTTACTCGCGGCACTGGCGATCATGTTCTCGACGGATCGTGGCAGCAAGTTTTTACTGGATCAGGTACTGCAACGTCAGCAGATTATTCATTATGAATATGAAGGCGGTAATCTGTGGCGCGGGATTATTGTGCGCAATGTGCTGGTGACGCTCAAATCGGTTGATGTCAAAATTGACCGTGCCGATGTCATTTTAGGCTGGCGGGCAATTCTCAAACGGGAAATTCATTTAAATAATGCAGATATGCGCAATCTGCAGGTCATTAGCAAGAATCCGCCAAGTGATAAGCCGTTTTCTTATAATGATATTCGTTTGCCATTTGTATTGCGGGTCGATCATCTGGATCTGGATCACCTGCTGATTAAAACACATAGCTCTTCAGTTGATTTTTATGATGTGGTGATTAATGAGGGACTCTGGTCGGGAACCAAGCTGACCTTCGAAAATTCGCGCATGAATATGGGCTATCTGTATGTTTATGATGCCACAGGTGATATGGACTTCCATGGTAAATATCCACTGAATGCGACTGGCGTACTGAACATTCCATCATTAAACAATAGCCTGAATATTCGTGATATTCGTATAGCAGCCCGAGGCACCTTAGAAACTATTGAAGCCGGTGTTGCCACCTATACGCCAGACTTGCTGACTGGCTGGGCCGTGATTCATCCGATGAATTCACATGTGCCGATGTTTGGTAAACTTAAATTTGATCAGTATCACTGGCCAATATTAGAAGATCAGAAACTATTCTCCAAAGATGGTATAGCGGAATTTAATGGCGATATCAAAAAACTGAATATTAATCTCAATACAGACCTGAGCGGCAAGGATATTCCGGAAGGCCAGTACAATGCCATGATGCATACAGATCTGGTCAATCAGCTGAATATTACTGACTTTAATGGACAATTAATGAAAGGTTCAGTCAGTCTGGCAGGTATGGTCGGCTGGTATGATCAGGTGACCTGGGATGTGTCTGGCCGTGTGAATCGTCTTAATCCTAAAGATAAAGTGATTCCACAGGTCGTGCAGGACTTTCTGCCACCAAGTCTGGATGGAAATATCGCTTCTAAAGGGACATTGGAAAAAGGTTTACACCTGACAGCGCTGGTTGATTTCGATCGTTATGAAACTTGGAACATCAAGCTGGATCAGAACGAAGCGAAAAATAAAAAAGCCCAGCCGATGCTGATGAATGTGGCATGGAAGAATATCGACCGTGCAGTGCCTTATGTCGGCTGGTTAAAGAGCGAATCCGGAGATGTAAATCTGGCGCTAACCGAAGGTCAGCAGGACATCTTTGTGGCAACGCAGGTGGCTGCCCATGAGCAAGGTATGCTGCCAACAGGTATGTATCAGGCGAAACTGAATCTGAAGAATAACATTCTCAAAGTGCCGAGCTTCAATTATGCTGCGCAAAGTGGTGGCCTCACCGGTAACGCCGTAGTAGAGCTGCCGGATAAAAAACGCCAGTTAAAATGGAGCGCTGTGCTAAATGCCAAGGATCTGAATACGCAAGCACTGGCAGCGGCATCACCAGTCGATCGCCTCAATGGTCGCGTTACAGCGAGTGGTTATG
Source organism: Acinetobacter sp. HA (assembly GCF_000264725.1). Taxonomy (NCBI): domain Bacteria; kingdom Pseudomonadati; phylum Pseudomonadota; class Gammaproteobacteria; order Moraxellales; family Moraxellaceae; genus Acinetobacter; species Acinetobacter sp. HA. The sequence continues at coordinate 143,139 of NZ_AJXD01000017.1, forward strand.
CCAAGCCAAATCAGCAGATTATCAACTTAAAAGCGATCGATCTGACAGGACGCCTTGCTGGTCAAAATGAGACAGTGCGACTGACCGGTAGCAGTACGGCAGCATTGTTATTCCATGATGAAAAACGGGGCGGTGGCTTCAAGGGCTATGCAGTAAATTATGATGGCAATTTAAATGCCAGCCAGTTCGCTGCAAGTAAAGGTCTACTCAAATTCAAGGTATCCGGTACACCTGAATTATTGAAAATCAATGAATTCAGGCATGATGGTATTGCGGGCAAGATCAATGCCAGTGGTCTGGTGAATCTGGCGAATGGTTTTGGCTGGGATATCAATGCTTCACTGGTTCGCTTTAAGCCACAATATTTTGCGTCCAGTGTCAAAGGTGAGCTATCGGGAAATGTGAAAACCCGTGGCGTATGGTCAGATGCGTTGAAACGTATTCAGATTGAACGTCTGAATCTTGCCGGAATACTGAATAACAAGCCGGTACGTGGTACAGGTAATCTGTCGATGATTATTGATAACAAACAGAGCGGATTTGTACCACAGCAGTTTGAAGCCAATAATCTGTTCCTGTCTTATGCCAGTAACCAGATTCAGGCAACCGGTAATGCACAGAATCTTCAACTCAAGGTGAATGCGCCAGCGCTCTATGAGTTATATCCAGGACTGCGTGGTCGTGCATATGGTTATATCAATATGCAGGCGCAGCCACGTTTGCGTGCTTCAACCAACCTTGCAGTCGATGATTTTGCCTTTAATAATCTGTTTAGCGTGCAGAAAATCCGGGTACAAGGCCAGTTGCCGACTTCACAAAGCACACCAACCCTGCTCACCGCAACCATGGATAACCTGCGTAGTGGTAATCGTCAGATTACCCGCGGTGAAATATCTCTAGCTGGGACACGTGCAGCGCATATCTTAAAAGTTCAGGCAGAAAACAAACTGACCAAGTTTTATGTACAGTTGGCCGGTGGTTTTAATGCACAAAACAATTGGCTGGGGCAGATCCAAAATGGTGATTTCGATTCTCTGCGTACGCGTCTGGTACAGCGTCAGAATGCTTCTGTAATCTATAACACAGCACAGTCAGATCTGTTTGTCGGTGCGCATTGCTGGATGAGCCAGCAAAGTCAGTTGTGCTTTGACCGGCCAATACGTGTCAACAAGACACGTGGTAGTGTCTCATTCCAGACCCAGAACCTGGATCTTAATGATTTTAGTGCGTTCATGCCTGAAGGGCTGGCAATTACCGGTAAGGTCAATGGCTACGCGCGTGCAACATGGGCGCAAGGTGCGAAACCGAAGATTGATGCGCGACTTGTCACCCGAAATGGTGTGGTGGGGCTAGCTGCTGAAGATCCGCAATATCTAGGGCAGACCCTGAAATATGATGAAGTCGGATTGGTCGCGAAAAGTGTTGCAGATGGCTTGCAAATTCGTCTGGATGTGAAAACACCGGATATCGGAACGGGATATGCCAATGTCATTATTGATCCATATCGTGACAGTAAACCGATGCGTGGTGAAGTCGCTTTTAACGAAGTACAGCTAAAAGTATTCAAGCCATTTATTCAGGATGTGCGTACGCTGGAAGGCACCTTATCTTATGCGGGTAAGATCGGCGGTACACTAACCCAGCCATTATTAAACGGTGAGATTCGCGTAAAAGATGGGGCGATCAGTATGATTTCTCTGCCAGTGAATCTGACCAATGTGCAACTGTATTCATCTGTACGTCAGGATTCTGCGACAATTAATGGTGCATTTAACAGTGGTCGCGGTGTAGGCCGCTTGACTGGTTCGGTGGACTGGAAAAACGATCCGCGTGTTCAGTTACGTCTCAAAGGTGAAAATCTGCTGATACGCCAGGCACCACTGATTACAGCTGTCGTTACGCCAGATTTGGCTTTGGACTTTTATCCATTTAACAAGAAACTCAGCCTGAATGGTTCAATAGAAGTTCCACGTGCTTTGATTTCCATGCCGGAAGCGTCTAAACCGGTCGTTAATATTTCTTCAGATGTCCGTGTCGTACAGGAAGGTCAGGATCAGCTGGCAATTCTAAAATCCGCACGTCCATGGGATATTCGTGCTGATGTTGCGGTGTCACTGGGTAATCAGGTGATCTTCCAGGGCTTTGATAGCCGTATTCCATTGATTGGACGGGTTAACCTGTCTCAACGTGGTCTGGAAACAGCAATGCGTGCCAATGGTGCGATTGGTGTGTCCCAGCGGGTAAAAATCGAAGCGTATGGTCAAAGTCTGGATCTGAACCGTGCCATTGCCCGTTTTAACGGTCCATTGTCTAATCCGACCCTGGATGTTGATGCCAACAAATCTGTTCAGGGTAGTGTCGTAGGTGTACGTGTTACCGGTACAGCCTCAAGTCCTGCGATTCAGGTGTATAACGATGCCGGCTTGTCTGAACAGGAAGCATTAAATGCCTTGATCACTGGCCGGATCAATGAAGGTAGTTCAGCATTAAGCCAGTCTGAAAGTTTCAGGTCTGATGTTAACAACACGATTGCCGCTGCGGGGATCAGTTTGGGTCTAGGTGGTACACGGGCATTGACCAATCAGATTGGTCGTACTTTCGGTTTGAGCGGTCTGGCATTGGATGCACAGGGCACAGGCGATGACACCCAGGTATCAGTCACTGGTTATATTACGCCAGATCTGTATATTCGCTATGGTGTAGGCGTCTTTACCCCAGTGAATAAACTGACCTTGCGTTATCAGATGAATCAGCGTCTATATCTGGAAGCGAGTCAGTCTCTCGAACGAGCCATCGACTTGTTCTATAACTGGCGTTTCTAAAAGAAAAAAAGCCCTTCAAGTGAGGGCTTTTTTTTAATTGTGGAGTTGAAGCAACTCTTGTCTTTTTAAAATGATAAAGATGTATAACATTTCTAGCCTTGATGTTGGGTTCCAATCTGTCATATCTATGGGTTAAGCATATTGAGTAAAGGAACACATATGACCAATCTATCAGAGCAATCAGATAAAGATGTTACGCCACATAAAGAATCCAACGATGATAAAGGCAATCAGGCTTCTTACAAGAATGTTAAGCCTGAGAAAAAACCCAATACAGAGCCTGAAAATCCCTTGAGAGAACAAAAATAGAATGTTCTTATCTAAAAAAGCCTTCTTCATGAAGGCTTTTCATATTCTGAAAATAACCTAAGTTCTATTTTAAACCTTATTACTTGCGCTAGAAAATAAACATAACAGGAGATAGAACCTAAAGTTTATTCCTTAAAAGTATCATCTAATGCTTGCTGTACTGCATCGACACGTGTTTTACAGGCTTTATAGGCTGCCATGGATTCCTCAACAATCTTCATCAGATTATCAATATCCGGTTCGTGCTGGGCATCCAATAATTCCGCATTTCGTTTCAGAATTTCATAACCTTCTTTAAAACTCAAAGTATTGTCATTATTCATGTAGATTTACCTGTGTGATATTGGCTACAAAAGTTCCATCTTGCATTTCGACCTGAACCTCACTTTCAAGTTCATGAACAGAACGCACAGCATGACCTTGTTGCCGGACGATGGCATAGCCCTTGGAAAGTACTGTTTTCGGATTCTGGATCAGCGTTTCGCGTAACAAGGCTTCAATCTGTTGTTGTGCAATTCGGGTTTGCTGGCGGGCCAAATTGCTGATATTGGATCTCAATTGGGTAACTTCTTTGAAAGCATCCGAGACTTTGGTATTGGCAATACTTTGAATCAATGTCATCAATTGATCATTCTGATTTTGATAGGCCTGAATCTGCTGCCGGGAACTACGCTGAATAATTTGCAGATTGGTAATAACATCCTGCACACGCTCCACAATGTGATTGCGAATCCCAGCGATGACTTTACTCGGGGTATCAAAGGAGCGATGTGCAATTTCATCTAGAATGGTTCTGTCTTTTTCATGACCAATACCAACCCAGATTGGCACACTACGCTTACACAGTAGGGCAGCCAGTTCATAATCATTCAGGTAGGCCAGATCATTGACCGCACCACCACCGCGGATAATCACGATTAAATCAGGCGCCCTTGTGTAATCTTCTGCCCATTGTTTCAGCCCTTGTGCCAGGCTTTGGCGAATACTTAGCGGTGCAGTATTTCCCTGAAAAGTCGCCGAGTGATAAACAAACTCGCATACCTGTGCGTCCGCAAGTGCATCTGCATCCTTTTTAAAATCCCCTAAACCAGCAGCATTTTCAGGAGCAATCACCAGAATCCGGTTTAGGTCGAATGGTGTCGGTAATTGCCGGTTGCGTTCAATCAAACCTTCTGCTGTGAGTCGCTGTAGGATTTCCTGATAACGTCGGGCAATATCACCGAGGGTATAACTGGAATCCATTTCAACGATATTCAGGGAAAAGCCATATTGCGAATCAAAACTGGCTTTGACTTTAATCAGAACATTTAAATCACGACTTAACTCAATCCCGGTTTCCCGTTCAAATGGAGTCACAATTTTCTGTGCAGCAAATTTCCAGATGGTAGCACGGCAACTGGCAATCACCTGATCATTGTCTGGATCTTTTTCTGCCAGTTCCAGATAGTAATGACCTGCCTTGATATTCAGGTTGCGTATCTCTGCCTTGACCCATACCGGTGTATCGAAAGTGAGTTTAACCACCTCCTGCACGGTAGAGAGATATTCCTTGAGCGAGAATTGGGGATCTTGCATAGCCGCAGAAAAGTTTAAAATTCAAGCAAATTTTAGCTTAAACCTGCATATCACTCAAACCAGATTACTAAGTATTCTTGTGGCTTAATTGCAGCAGGGCAATATAAAAGCATCATGATTTATCGCTGATAGTAGCTTCAGCATTGATTTACATATATTTAGATAAACTTTCTTGGGTATGACTATGTTAAATTAAGTCGGAATGGTCCTTTAGAAGAAGATCGCCAATGAAAAGAATCATGTATCTGGGTATGTTGATCGCCGTATTAACAGGATGTGCAGCACAGCAGCCGGAAGAAACACCGCGTATTGGCATGCCGAATCCTGCCAGTGCTTATTGTGTGGATCAAGGTGGGAAGCTTGATATCCATAATGAAGTGGATGGTCAGGTGGCCTATTGCCATCTACCAGATGGTAAAGTGGTAGAGGAGTGGGCATTGTATCGTAGCAATCAGGACATCTGTCTGTCTGAAGCAGCACATAGTCTGATCGGTCAGTCTGGTCTGAGTGAAGCGCAAATCAAAGCCAAAACCAAAGCTAAAATTGTGCGTATGATACAACCGGGACAAGCAGTAACTATGGATTTCCGTGAAGACCGTGTTACGGTCACCGTAGATCCAAAAACTGGAAAAATTGTTCAGTCCAGCTGTGGTTAAATCATTTTGACAACAAAGCCCTGTAGAGGGCTTTTTTGTTGCAGCCGGACTTGGCAAATTAAATGACAAATGCGCTGTGATCTTTTATATTGCCCCTCGGAAGGAGAAATTCATGAAAAAGTTATTGGCTTTATCGTTTATGCTGGCTTTGGCTGGCTGTGCCGAAAAGAAACCACTTACCCCTGAAGAGCAGTGGCAAGGTTATTGTCGTAGTGTGGGCAATGCTGCACGCAGTATCATGCTGGACCGTCAAAATGGCATTGAGAAAGAAAAAGCTGTTGAACATGCCAGCAAGGTTGAAGATGAAACCACCAAAGCCTTCGTCATGACCATTATTGATGACGTCTATAAAATGCCATTGGATGAAATCACCAAAGATGTGAAAGAATCGCGTGAAAAAATCCGTGCCGAATATACTGAAAAATGTATTGCGACACCGCATGACGAATTGCCAGATTATAAACCGTTCTAAGGAACGGTTTTTTTATAGCTTTGCCATATTCAAATTATTTAATGCAAGCGTGAAGAAGTTATTTATCTGACTGCTGATTTCTTATAAAAATAGCCTAAGCCCTTTGTACAATTTGTGACAAATTCTAAATCTAAAATATAGCAATACTTATCTAAATATCGAATAATGAAAATATCTCCAAAATAATTAGAAAGGAGCAGCATTATGAACGTTGTGGGATATTTACATCATGCAGATCTGTTGCTCGAAGACGAACAGGGCATGGCGATCATTGGTGGTGGAAACTACGTGCTGAGCGTCGGTGATAAAGTCAGTTTAAAACGTATTCTTGATCAAAATAAAAACTCTATCTGGTCGATATTTCCTTTGCCAGTAATAATCATAACGGCACCTATGAAGACCAGTGTGTACTTAAATTTGAAGGCTGTCGTGATGCATTTAATCAATATTTGAGCACAAGCACAGTACACTAAGGTGGAGTATCTTTTTTCTTATAACTCAGGCAACATTCGTGTTGCCTTTTTTTATAAGTGAAATTCACCTAAAAGTGCTCAATTGGAGCTTAATTTATGCAAGAAAACAGATTTTTGATTATCAAATAATCATTATGCACATCATTTATTTACAAAATAATGAGCATCACAAAGAAACACTTTACTTGCATTAACTTTTAACTGGAATTTTAGTAAAATTTGAGAGTCCATATTATTTGTGAAGCTTTATAAAGTAGGAATTCACAGATAATTTTTTAAAAAAGAGGAATAAACCGTGCTAGAAGCTTACCGCCAACACGTTGAAGAACGTGCCGCACTCGGAGTCCCACCGAAGCCACTTGACGATGCTCAAACTGCTGCATTAGTTGAATTATTAAAAAATCCACCAGCGGGTGAAGAAGCATACCTAGTTGACTTGCTTGAAAACCGTGTTCCTGCAGGTGTTGACCAAGCTGCATACGTAAAAGCTGCGTTCTTAGCTGCATTGGCAAAAGGCGAAGCGACTTCTCCACTAGTTTCTAAAGAACGTGCGGTTTACTTACTGGGCACTATGCTTGGTGGTTATAACGTTGCTCCTTTAGTTGAACTTCTAGAAGACACAGAGCTTGGTGGTCTTGCTGCTGAAGCTTTGAAAAAAACGCTTCTTGTATTTGATGCGTTCCATGACGTTGCCGACAAAGCACGTGCAGGCAATGCAAATGCGAAAGCAGTTCTTCAATCTTGGGCTGACGCTGAATGGTTCACAAACCGTAAAGACGTTCCTGAAGAAATCAAACTGACAGTTTTCAAAGTAACTGGCGAAACGAATACTGATGACCTGTCTCCAGCACAAGACGCTTGGAGCCGTCCAGACATTCCATTGCACGCAAATGCAATGTTGAAAAACGTACGTGATGGCATCAACCCAGAAGTTCCTGGTGAAGTTGGTCCATTAAACCAGATCAAAGAACTGATCGCGAAAGGCAACCAGGTTGCTTACGTAGGTGACGTTGTTGGTACAGGTTCTTCTCGTAAGTCTGCTACTAACTCTGTACTTTGGTTCTTCGGTGACGAAATTCCGCATATTCCGAACAAGAAAGAAGGCGGTTACTGCTTAGGTTCTAAAATTGCTCCGATTTTCTTCAACACGATGGAAGATGCTGGTGCATTACCAGTTGAAATCGACGTAGCAAACATGAACATGGGCGATGAAATCACCCTGAAGATCGACAAAGCTGCTGCTAAAGTAACTGCGTTCAAAGACGGTGCTCAAATCGCTGAAGCTGAACTGAAAACTCCAGTACTTCTAGACGAAGTTCGCGCTGGCGGCCGTATCAACCTGATCATTGGTCGTGGTTTGACAACTAAAGCACGTGAAGAGTTAGGTCTTCCTGTATCTACCTTGTTCCGTACGCCTGTACAACCTGCTGCGACTGGCAAAGGCTTCACGCTTGCTCAGAAGATGGTTGGTCGTGCTTGTGGTCTTCCAGAAGGTCAAGGTGTTGTTCCAGGTACATACTGTGAACCACGTATGACAACTGTTGGTTCTCAAGATACAACAGGTCCAATGACACGTGACGAACTTAAAGACCTTGCTTGCCTGGGCTTCTCTGCTGACCTGGTAATGCAATCATTCTGTCACACAGCTGCATATCCAAAACCAGTTGACGTTCAAATGCAACACACGCTTCCTGATTTCATCATGAACCGTGGTGGTGTTTCTCTACGTCCAGGTGACGGTATTATCCACTCTTGGTTAAACCGTATGCTTCTTCCAGATACAGTTGGTACTGGTGGTGACTCGCATACTCGTTTCCCAATCGGTATTTCATTCCCTGCGGGTTCTGGTCTGGTAGCATTTGCTGCTGCAACTGGCGTTATGCCACTTGACATGCCAGAGTCTGTTCTTGTGAAGTTCAAAGGTAAAATGCAACCTGGTATCACGCTTCGTGACCTAGTACATGCGATTCCTTACGTAGCGATCCAAGAAGGTGACCTGACTGTAGAGAAGAAAGGTAAGAAAAACATCTTCTCTGGCCGTATCCTTGAGATCGACCTGACAGAAATGGAAACTGACCTGACTGTTGAGCAGGCATTCGAACTTTCTGATGCTTCTGCTGAACGTTCTGCGGCTGGTTGTGCGATCACGCTTTCTGAAGAGAAAGTTGCTGAATACCTACGTTCTAACATCACTATGCTGAAGTGGATGATTTCACAAGGCTATGGCGATGCTCGTACTATGGCGCGCCGCGTTGAGAACATGGAAAAATGGTTGGAAAACCCATCACTTCTTAAAGCTGATGCTGATGCTGAATACACTAAAGTGTACGAAATCGACCTTTCTACAATCACAGAACCAGTTCTTTGCTGCCCGAACGACCCAGATGATGCAAAACTTCTTTCTGACGTTCAAGGTGTGAAAATTGATGAAGTATTCATCGGTTCTTGTATGACGAACATCGGTCATTTCCGTGCAGCTGGTAAACTTCTAGACAAAGTACCTGGTGGTTCTTTATCTACTCGTCTATGGTTGGCTCCTCCAACTCGTATGGATGAACACCAGTTGATGGAAGAAGGTTTCTACAATACTTATGGTAAAGCTGGCGCGCGTACAGAAATGCCAGGCTGTTCACTATGTATGGGTAACCAGGCACGCGTAGCGCCGAACACGACTTGTGTATCGACTTCTACTCGTAACTTCCCGAACCGTCTAGGTCAAGGTGCTAACGTTTACCTGGCATCTGCTGAGCTTGCTTCTGTTGCTGCTGTATTGGGTAAATTACCTTCTCCAGAAGAATACCAACAGTACGCTGCTCAAATCGACAGCATGTCTGCTGACATCTACCAATACTTGAACTTCGACAAGATGAGCGAGTATACAGATGCTGCTAAAGACATCGATACTAAGAAAATTGCTGCTGCTCAATTAGCTTAATTGATCAAAAAGTAGTTTAGAATAAGGGCTGATTTATCAGCCCTTATTTTTTTATAAATCTAAAGTTTAAATTATGAATCCATTGCATTTATTATTAATAGAAAATTTTACAAAATTAACCAATTTATTTCTTAATTTAATAAAGTTTGGGGCAGGTATAGGGGGATTGAGTTTAATATATTATCTTTTACTTATAAGTTATTTACCAAATGAGTTTGCAATTGGCGATGGATTGCTATTGTTTATGCTATCTATAGTAATTGGTATGATATGTTGCGTAATCTTTTTATTACTATGGATTCAAGGAAAATTAATATTTGATGTATTTTTTCTAATTTATAAAAAATCACCTAAAATAGTTAAAAATATTATTAGCAGGAAAGTAGCTGGAGATATTAAATTAATTATTCCTAAATTTGATAAATTTACTAGTTTTCTTATTTGTCTAATATCATTTTTTATTTTTTTAGTTGTTTCCTTTAGTCTTGAATCTGCTGAATTTTTATACTATATAATTGTATGTATTTATTTATATATCTTTTATATATTGATCTATAATATCTCTCTAGAATATAAATATTTATCTAAAATATTGAATAATAATTCTAGTATTGAAAATGCTTATGAAAAAATTCTCAAAAATAAACTTAGAGAAAGAAAAAATGCTTTATCTATTCTTATGGGGGCTTTTTTGATCATACCATTTTTAATGGGTGGTCAATATAATGTAATTGAAAAAATAGTTAACTTTTCAATGGAAAAAACTAATGTGAGAGTCATGAAAACTAGTATTTATATTAAAAATGATTTTGCACAGTTGATATTAATGAAGAGTATGGGGGGAAATAAAATAAATTATACTAGAATTAATAATGTTGATATTCTTTTTAGGGGCGGAGGTAAAAATACATTAATAGGCTTCTTAAAGAATGGGGTTTATATAAAAATGGAAGTGCCAAATGATTCTCTTTTAAACGTTTATCATGTTAAGAATTAAATTATAATATTAATATCTTCAATTATTGATGTAGATACATGCCCAAATAATCCCGCTTTCTCTGTATCGGTGGCTTCCTAAACGCAACCCAAGTGAAAGACCAAGGCGATAGTTTCGTGTGTATCGAAAATGGTAAATAGGTGACTTACCATAAAAAGGAAATCTTCCATCAAGACGCTTGGGATCATGATTATTATGTTTGTGAAAGTACGACAGACCAGCAAGCACACAATTGGGTTTATGATATTCCATCGTATTAATTGAATCTATTTAGGACATAAATTAAACAATTACTAGAAACAATAACTTGCATAACATTTCTAAAATTGATTTTTCATACTGTTTTCCTAAAACTGTATGAAAATAAAGCTAATAGGGAATGTTATGAATTATGAAATCGATGCCTTTGGCACCTTGGTGATTGCAGTATTTTTTCTTTTTATTGGGCGGTATCTTGTTAGTAAAATTGGCTTCTTTAGAAACTATAACTTACCTGAACCTGTAATCGGCGGTCTAATCGCAGCGATTACAGCTTTTATTCTCTATAAATTTTTTAATATCAGTGCCACATTTGACTCAGAAATTCAAACCATTCTGATGCTGATGTTCTTTACCTCTGTTGGTTTAAGTGCAGACTTTACCAAGCTCAAAGAAGGTGGGAAATCACTGCTGATCTTTCTGGTCTGTGTCATTCTATTTGTAGTTGTACAAAATGCGGTTGGCATGAGTTTAGCCACAGCACTTGGGCTTGATCCATTGATTGGTCTGATTGTCGGTTCTGTTACCTTAACGGGTGGACATGGTACTGCCGGTGCTTGGGGTGAAGTGCTTGAAACTCAATATGGAATACAGGGGGCAATTGTCCTCGGAATGGCAAGTGCTACTTTTGGTTTGATTATTGGTGGGCTTGTGGGTGGTCCGGTTGCCAAATTCTTGATTAAACGAAATCAGTTGGCAGAGACAGTAGCGCAAGAGACCAATGAACAACAACTCGATACTAGCATCAACACCGCACCCTTCGAATATCCAAAGAAAACCCGGTTGATTACAGCCAGTAATGCAGTGTCGACTTTGGGGATGTTTGCGCTATGTATTTTTGTTGCGAATGAAATGACAGAGATCAGTCAGGGAAGATGGTTTGAACTGCCGACCTTTGTCTGGGCTTTAGGTACAGGAGTAATTGTACGTAACTTTCTGGAGCATGTACTGAAAGTCGATATTTTCGACCGTGCCATTGATGTATTTGGCAACGCGTCATTGTCCCTGTATTTATCTATGGCTTTACTGTCACTGCAACTCTGGTTGCTGGCCGATTTGGCAGGCCCGCTCATTACCATTTTGTTTGCGCAGACAGCGGTACTGATTTTATTTACCGCAATTGTGACCTTTAGAATCATGGGAAAAAATTACGATGCAGCCGTATTGGTAGCAGGGCATTGTGGTTTTGGTATGGGAGCAACCCCGACTGCGATTGCCAATATTCAGGCGGTCACCAATAGCTATGGTCCATCACATAAAGCCTTTTTAATCGTACCGCTGTGTGGTGCATTTTTTATTGATATTGTGAATGCTGTGGTGATTCAGAGTATCATTGCATTTTCCGGTTAAATTTTAATACGACTTCAAAATCATATAGACATTAAAAAGCCCCATGGTTAGGGGCTAGTCGTATGCACATCTGAGGCACATACTGTAAGAGGCTCATCTCATACTCAGCGTATTAAAGCACATTCTTTTACTTAAACCTACGAAAGTTTTTCTGATCTGCTGGTTATAAATGGAAGGTCATAGTCAAAAGTGGGGGGAGGAGCAAGTTTTATCGCTCAAAATTAAGCATTTTTATCTGAAATTTGGATGTTTTGAATTTCTCATTTCATCGCTAAATAGTTACAAAAGTTTTCCAATAAGATGGAAAATATTACACAAGAATAAAAGAATTTAATCATTTACCAAGTTAATTAAAGTAAAATTTATATAACTATTCATCTTTTAAGTCATGCAAAATAGCTTGAAATTAAATCAAATATTTAAACGCTTAATTGAGTTTTTATCCCTGATTTTGGTGATTTTTTCAAATAGCCCATAAAACAATAAGTAACAATAATGACAATGGTTGTTGTTAAATTATCTTTATGCTCATGAATGAAGTTATACAGATAAAAACTTCAGAAAATAATAATTTATGGATGAGCGTATGAAAGGAAAACTGGTATTCAATAGCCTCAATATTGCGGTGTGTAGTGTCATATTGTATGGCTGTGGTGGCGGAGGTGGAGATTCTTCCGGTTCAGGAACATCTTCAAAAGTAGAACGGGAAATGGTGGAGGTGTTATCCACCCGGCCAGATTTAATTACAGACTCGGATGTATTGCTGAAACTGGATCTGCCCGATGATATTCAAACTACGGCGTTGAAAGTGTCCCTGAATGGACAAAATATTAGTGATGCATTTGCCAATGAGCAGCGCCAAGCCTTAGTTGAAGGACTTAAACTGGGCGATAATCAACTCAAGGTTGAAGCAGGGCGTTATTATCAGAATTTAAGCCTGATCAATCATCCTTCGAGTGGACCATTACTGTCTGGCCCGCAGTTAAAGCCCTGGACCTGTACTAATGCGTCGACCGATCAGTTCTGTCAAAAGGCTGTGCAATATAACTATTACTATAAAGATCGCTTGGGACTCATTAAAAGTTATGACCCGGCACAACCGCCGGCCAGTCAGAATATTGCCACCACCACTACCGATGAAGGACTAACGGTGCCATTTATTGTGCGTGAGGAAGTGGGCTATCAGAACCGCGATGAATACCGTTTTGCGGTGTTGTATGATCCGAACCAGCCGTGGACCGCCTTAAAGCCACAAGCGCAATTTAACCATAAACTGGTGGTCACGCATGGCCAAAGCTGTGGTAATGATTACCAGTCTGCCTCTGCGCCAACGGTCATTGCCACTTCAAGTTCCATTTTGCCTGATGTCACCATTTTGGCTTTAGGCCGCGGCTTTGGGGTGATGTCGACTGCACTGTCTCATAGTGGTCATAACTGTAATCTGGCAATTCAGGCTGAATCGCTGATTATGGCCAAAGAACGTTTTATTGAGCAGTATGGCACCTTGCGCTATACCATCGGGCAGGGCTGTTCAGGTGGTGCGCTGGCAGCACAATGGGTGGCCAATGCCTATCCGGGAATTTATCAGGGGATTTTACCCACTTGCTCATTCCCTGATGCCTGGAGTACCGCTTCACAGTTCGCCGATTATCACCTGATGATTAATTATTTCCAGACTCCAGAAGGCCGTTTAAGCTTCTTGCCGCATCAGATTGCGCATGTTCAGGGACATATTTCTGAAATTAATGGCTATGTCAGTGAGCTGGCCCAGTTTGATGTGGCGCGGCCAAATACCATCTGCAAGGGAATTTCATCGGCGCAGTTATATCATGCCACCAATAATCCTCAAGGCATTCGTTGCTCGATTCAGGATGCGGCAATTAATTTGCTAGCCCCACGTCCAACGGAGCTGTGGACCGAAACTGAAAAACGGATTGGTCGCGGTTTTGCCGGCCTGCCGATAGATAATGTCGGGGTACAATATGGCCTAGACAGCTTGATGAAAAATATCATTACCCCAGAACAGTTTGTACAGTTAAACGAAAAAATAGGCGGTGTGGATATTGATATTCAGGATGTGCCTGAACGTCTAGAAGCCAATTATACGGCGCTGAATAATGCCTATCGCAGTGGCTTAATTAATGTTGGGAACAACCTGAATAAAGTGGCGATTATTGACTGTCGAGGTCCGGACCCGGCGCTGTTCCATGATTCCTATCGTACCTTTGCCATTCGGGCGCGACTGGAAAAAGCGCATGGCAATTATAATAACCATGTGATTTATGGCGGTGATCTGGTCATGATTGCCAGTGTCAATTGTCTGGAAATCAGCTTTAATGATATGGACCGCTGGTTAAGCAATGTCGAAAAAGACTTAAGTGATTTGCCTATTGCCACCAAACTGACCCAAAACAAACCGGCAGATGTAAAAGATGCTTGTATTACTGCCGGCATCATTAACCGCGAGAATCTGTGCAGCACGCGCAGATTACCGGTATATAGCACACCGCGTATGGTGGCCGGGGACAGCCTGACCACCTATGCCAACAAGTGTCAGCTGAAACCTTTAAATGTTTCGGATTATGGCAATACGGTCCGCTTTAGCAATGAACAGCTCCAGCGATTGCATCGGGTTTTCCCGCAAGGCGTGTGTGACTATAGCCAAGCCCCAGTTGGCTTTGCTGACACCATTGGCTGGATGAGTTATCAGGATCGGCAGGGCAGCGTAGTTTATGGAGGACAACCTTTGCCTGCGGTCAGTTCATCGGCTGCACGCGGCTGGGCATCTAAAGCTTTCCAGTTGTTTTAATTCTTCACACATTTTTTGTTTCACAAAAACCAGTGATTTTTCACTGGTTTTTTTATGATTCATTTTGATTTTTAGTTGAAAATTCATGTAATATAACGACGGTTATTTCGCCGTTGTGTAGATGGCAGGCAGATAACCTTTGGTCGAATTAAAATGTTAACCAGATCTCATTAATTCGCTGAATTATCAGGTTTTTTAGCGAGAAAGCCCAGATAAGCGTTGTAAAATCATTAGATTAAATTTACTCACAATTATTTTGATTAATATGAATTATTTCATATAATTACAATGATTTATCACAAAATGGACAAATCCAGGAAAATAGTGATAACTGATTCCGGGTTGTGACACTAAAATGAGTCTGAAAAATTAAAACAATCATAGGGTGAAGGATTATGGATATCACTGAGACGGTGTTTGACTTCAAAGCCTTATCCACACAACAACAAGATTATTTTTTTGAAAAAATTGCCGAGTTTGATCAGCAGGTGTTTACGTTAACCTGTGAAAAGGAGCTAAAGAAATATCTGTATGACCCGCAGGCAATTTCGGTCACTATTATTCAATATCATCATCGTAGCAGCTTGTTGTATGCACCAGCCACACTAATTCTTGCGGTATTGGCTTATTATTCTCAATTTTCAGAAACTATAAATCTGATCTGTGTAGTATTGAATCTTGCTTTTTTCAGCTTCTCAATTGGGGCTTATATTCTGCATGGCGTGCTGAAAGACACCACCAACCAATTCAAAAAACCGCATCAATTGGGCAAGGTTCAGTTACCGGGCATATTAATGACTTTGGCGATGATCGGGTTAATTGTGGCAGAACTAGGTGGAACAGGAATCTTACTTTGGGGCGCAACACAGGGGCTGTTTTAGATTATTTTTATTCTGATTGGAAGGAGAAATACTTGAATTGGACTTTTCTTTTTCTTCTACCACATGGATGAGTGGCCAAGTCATCCATGTGGTTCAACATCAAGGTTAATTAGCGATATTTCTGGTCAATGACCACCCATAGGTAAAATGCAGCCGAGACGATCAGCGCATACGCTAAATACTCTGGCTTTAAATTGCCTTGAATTACGCAGTGAACGATTAAAGTCAACATTAGCGCAAAGGTAGTGCTTAGAAACACCACAAGGTTAGAATTGGCTTTAAGAGCGTCAATGAAGACTTGCTTTTTGAAATGTACTGATAACATCTCCATCCCTCCTATTTTTAGTGTTATTGATGTCCAAAACTGAGTGGATTGATCAGAATTGAACATACAGTTGTACTTCGAATACCAGAACTTTTCAATAGCTCCGGATGACTGTTCTGGTGAAATACAGCAACTTTAGTCGTAGAGCTATAAAAATTATCAAAGTACAGCAATTTACCTGAACCATTTAAATGCTTAAATTAGGGTTTAAGGCAGTGCTGGGTGATAAAACTTAAATGGCACAAGCGGAAAAATGCAAATTTTACGCCACAATATGTAGTTTACTCGACAGAGAATGTAAGCACGTGTATGCGGGATGCTGAAGAATTATAAAATTTGTTAGAATATTGATATAAGTAAATGAAATTGAATAATTTTGGAAATGATTAGGGTAGTTTAGCTAAACGAATGGTTAAATTGTGTATCAGCTAAATTTTATCTACTTTTAACTGAACGCTTGCTTAGTGATAATCATGCAGTGAATTGAACCAATAAATGTCCGTTTGGGTAAAACCTGACAATTATTGATCATGCTTAAATCGTATTCTGGGTAAAAAGACGATTTATTGACACTGCGCAGAAAGATTAGTTTCTGATACGGTCAATTACAGCTGAAATCACGAGAACAATCAGGGCTGGGATAAGCCATGCCATGTTTTGCTCAGAAAGCGGCAAATTCTGAAGTGCAGCAGGTAAATCAAAACCGGCAACTTTAAGACCATCAAATATACCGAAAATAAATGCAGCCAGTGTGGTTGGTGCAACAACTTGAGCAGGCTTTTTAAAGAAATGTCCACAGAAGCTCAGCAGGATCAATGCAATTGCAGGCGGATAAATCGCGCTCAGTACAGGCACAGAAACGGCAATCAGTTTGGTCAAACCGAGGTTTGAAATCACCAGCGAGAAGCCAACCAGAACAAATACAAAGGCTTTGTATGGTAAACGAGTAATCGATGAGAAATATTCAGCACATGCACAGGTCAGCCCGATCGCAGTTACCATGCAGGCAACAAAGATCATAATTGCAAGGAAATAGGCACCCATATCACCAAAGGCATGTTGTACATAAGCATGTAGAATAATCGCACCATTGGCAGCATTTGGGGCAACTTCATGACTACCCAGACCCAATTTAAACAGGCTGAGGTAAACCAAGGTTAGGCCGATCCCGGAAATAATGGCAGCATTTACCGCATATTTGGTAATCAGCTTACGGTCAGTGACCCCACGAGAAGTAATTGCACGCACAATCACGATACCAAAGACCAAGGCACCCAAAGTATCCATGGTCAGATAACCATTGACGATGCCTTCAGTGACCGGGCTAGAAACATAATTACCAATCGCAGCAGGTGGATTACTGGCAGGAATAAGAACTGCAGCTACACCTAAAATGACCAAGGCAATAATTTTCAATGGAGACAGGAAGTAACCCACAGTATCCAGAATTTTATTTGGGTACAGCGAAACCAGTGTCACTACAGCAAAATAGATCACACTATAGATCAGCAGATTACTTGGCTCATTACCAAAATAAGAGGAGAAACCAATTTCATAGGAAACGGTTGCAGTACGTGGTGTTGCGAATAAAGGTCCAACAGTGAGATAACAAACCACGGTCAGTAAAAGACTTGCGGCTTTACCTAAAGGTGAACTTAAGATCTGGATTGAACCTTCAACACGAGACAGTGCCACGATGGTGATAACAGGCAGGCCAACTGCAGTAACCAGGAAACCTAGAGCAGCTAACCATACATGCTCACCGGCTTGTTGAGCCACAATCGGTGGAAAGATAATGTTGCCGGCACCGATGAACAGTGCAAAGGTCATAAAACCTAAGGCAACAATATCCCGAGTACGGAGACTTGTCATAGAGGGAGAATAAACGCACAAAAGAAAGCGATTTTAAAGGAAATATGCTGATTTTTGGAGCACCTTTTGGCTTGAGCCTCGATGAATTTCCTTGAGTAATTTTCTGTTTAACTGATAGGTAGAACTTTGGTGAAAATAAATTTATGAATTCAATCAAATAAATTTATAATTCATAAAAATCATCATAAATTATCAATATTTTTAAAAAATCCTGAATAGTTTTATTTGTTTAATCTATAAGCAATACATGTTTTAAATATACATTTTCCGATCACTGTTATTGAAGGAATTCACCGCATCTTTCGAAAAAAGGGTCTATAATTCAAGGATTGACCAAGAGGATGAACACATGAGAGCTTCGACGATAAGTCTTAAAACTGAACAGGATATCGAAAAACTTCGTATATCGGGCCGTCTGGCTGCTGAGGTTTTAGCAATGATCGGAGAGCATGTGAAGCCAGGTGTCACGACAGAATACCTGGATGACATCTGTAATGATTTTATTGTGAATAAACTCCATGTTATTCCGGCGAATGTGGGGTATTACGGTTATACCAAGACTACCTGCATTTCACCTAATGAAGTGGTGTGTCATGGCATTCCATCAGCAACTACCGTATTAAAAGATGGCGATATCATCAATATCGATGTTGCGATTATTAAAGATGGCTATTTTGGTGATACTAGTAGAATGTACTATGTTGGTACGCCTTCGGCTGAAGCAAAAAAACTGGTTGAAACCACTTATGAAGCAATGGTCGCCGGTATTCATGCGGTTAAACCGGGTGCAACGTTGGGTGATATTGGTTATGCCATCCAGTCTGTGGCACATCGTGAAGGTTATAGTATCGTACGTGAATACTGTGGTCATGGCATAGGTAAGGTGTACCATGAACAGCCAAACATTCTGCACTATGGTCAACCGGGTCAGGGTCTGGTACTAAAAAAAGGCATGGTATTCACTATTGAGCCAATGGTGAATCTGGGTAAAGCGCGTGTTAAAGAACTTAAAGATGGCTGGACAGTGGTGACTGCAGATAAATCGTTATCTGCGCAGTGGGAGCATATGGTTTATGTGACTGACACTGGCTTTGAATTGTTATCTCCATGGCCAGAAGGCACGGGCTCTTATCCTGCAATTTAAATAAAAGATAAATCTCTGATTGTGAAAACACTGATTTTTAAAAAATCAGTGTTTTTTTAATTGTAAATGAGCATACACATACGTTTTCAAAACAATACAAAATATTACGCCTTGCAGTGGTGCAAATGAGATTCATTCTCTATATTTATATGAGTTAGATAGATAAGCTGTATCAATCTCTTTTATTTATTCTTGCTCGTATAATTAACTGATTAAGAGCCAAGATAATGATCTAAGCGATATATTTTTTGATTTACAGAGTAAATATTGTTACCCCTTAATGCTGTAGTGACTCTGACTAGCTCATCCTCCGTAGATGAGCTTTTTTTACTTATTATTTTATTTTACTTAGATGCTCATTAATCTAATCATGATGCAGGTGCTCAACCAGATAATCGATAAAGACCCGAACAGCAGGTAACAAGCCACGACGTGACGGATAAACCATATGGAAAATACCATGTGCTGCTTTCCATTCCGGAAGTACACGTACCAGTTCACCACGTTCCACATATTGCTGCACGACGTTATCAGGTAATAGGGTGATACCACAGCCTGAAGCAGCCAGTTGTGCCAGCATACTTAGATCGGAACCAAGCACTGTCGGCATAACGCGGATCTTTTTCTGTTGTTGCATATTATTGTGTAATATCAAAAACTGTTCAGTATGTTCATCCGCCATGCTCAGGATTTTATGCTCGGACAATTCTTCCGGATTTTTCAGATGACCAAATTCATTCAGATAGCCCTGACTGGCAAATAGATGCTGTTCGATCTGGTCAAACTGACGGATTACCAGATTTGGATCATCATCCAGACTGGAACGGACGCGTAGGGCAATATCAAAACCTTCATTGATGATATCCACACGACGGTTCGTGACCATCATCTGAATTTTGATTTCAGGATATTGTTTCAGAAATGCAGGGAGAATCCGTGCGATTTCGTTTTGTGCAATAGAAACTGGCAGGCTGAGTTTAATAATGCCGCGTGGTTCAGTACTGAGATGATCGACCAGATCATGGGCGGCTTGGGCGGCACTGAGCATAACCTGGGCATGACGGTAAATGTTCATACCGATATCAGTCACAGCAAAATGACGTGAGCTACGTTGAATTAGCCGAACACCGAGACGTTCTTCCAGATTATAAACCCGGCGACTGAGTTTGGATTTGGGAATGTCAGTGGCGCGTTCTGCTGCACTAAAGCCACCATGTTCCACCACTTGGGCAAAACAATAAAAGTCATCCAGATCTGTCAGCATGAGTTCATTCCATATACGCAACAATAAGGTGATTAAAGAATTATTGTTGCAATGTGTCAATGCTGACTTTGTCTTTTTATTGACTATCTAGCTTCATTGAGCAGTTTATCTTTCAGATATTGCATGCCTTGGGTAGCAGTCATGGCAATTTTCTCAAACTGAGGAGGTAAGTGCTGCTGATTGGCTTTAGGATCAATATAGTAAGCGCTGCAATTCGATGAAATCTCATGAATCAAGCCAGCAACCGGATAAACCTGCAAGCTGGTACCAATCACAATGAAAATATCAGTATCCTGCGCACAGTCCTGTGCTTCTGCATAAGCAGGTACAGCTTCACCAAACCACACGACATGCGGACGCAGTGGATAGCCATCCTTACAAAGGTGTTTATTGAGATCCAGTTCAGCTCCATCAATTGGATAAAACTCGGTGGTGTATTGCGCTTTTGGTCCAGACGTTTTTGCCAGCCGGATATTGCCATGCAGGTGAATAACTTTTGAACTTCCAGCACGTTCATGCAGATCATCAATATTCTGGGTAATCACATGTATGTCATAAGCAACTTCCAATTCAGCAATCATTTGATGCGCAGCATTGGGTTGTGCAGCCAGAATCTTTTTGCGCCGTTCATTATAGAAGCGCTGTACCAGTTCGGGATCACGTCGCCATGCTTCTGGTGTTGCCACATCTTCTACGCGATGCTGTTCCCAAAGACCATCACTGTCGCGGAAGGTATTGATTCCGCTTTCAGCACTCATACCTGCACCAGAAAAGACCACCAGTTTTTTCATTTTGTTTCTTTTTTCCTCTAAGCTGCGTGATTGCTGTGCTTAGCACTGGCTTTTAAGAATGCCGCGATTTCCTTGCTAAATTTTACCGGTTCAGTCAAAAGTGGAGTATGCCCGGATTTTTCAAAACGTACCTGTTTGGCATGTGGAATGCTTTGGGCAATCAGGGTTTGACCTTCAACTGGATAAAGTTTGGATTGTGAGCCGCTAAGGAAAGTCACCGGGCATTTGAGTGTCTGAATCGCCGCACGGTAATCTTCTCGATGGTAAAGATAATTATTGATATACCAGGCCATATAGTCGACCCGGTTTGATGGTAATAGCAGACTTTGCAGGCGTGGCTGATTCATAATCCATTCAAAGGCTTTCAGGCTGTATTTATTGTTATTTTGCAAGCCAATAAACTGCAGCCAAAGTTTGGCAATCTGATGGCGAGTGTTACTGTCCAAATCTTTAATGTATTTTACATTCTGATGTGTTGCCAGTAATTCTGAAATCTGGGTCAGAATAGAAATAAATACCGGATGATGTTCACCAAACAGGCCATAGCTCCAACTGTCATCTACCGGGATTTTTGGGGTCTGGTCAATATGCAGATAAGCAGTGATATGCTCGGCGAAATTAGCATAGTGCATACCATGCATGGCCGTAGTGGCACCCATGGAATATGCAATCACCATCACCTTATCAAGATGTAATTGCTGGATTACCGATTGCACATCCAGCCAGTGACTGGAAATTGCATTCATATCTGGAATCTTGCAATTACTGGAAGCCCCAAAACCGCGCCACTCCGGAATAATAAATCTGAACTGATGCCGATGCGGATAGAGGAAAGCCGCCCATTGCTAGCTCAACATCCCCAGGCCGGACAACACCACTACCGGCTGACCCTGTCCATATTCGCGTACAAAAAGCATTTCGCCATCGGGCATTTTGTAATATGACATCGACTGAGTCCTTATTTTTATATGCTAGCCAGCAGCTGCATTATTAAATTGTTTTAATTTTGGAATCATGATTTCTAACCAGCTAATCCAGCCTACTTCCAGATCGATACCCAGTTGCAGAATCATTTTATGAATATACAGTGTGCGGTTATTTTCGTCAGCTGTTGCAAAATCTTTGGCAAAAATCTGTCGGTAAATATTCAGTTTTTCCCGGTGCAACTCTAGATGCCTTTCCAGTTCTGGCAAGATAGTATTGCTGCCCATTTGGGCTTCAGCACGTAAGCGTACCATCAATTCTTCACGTAGTTGAGCCGGTGGACTTTGTTCCAGCATCCAGTTGGCCAGTTCTTCACGTCCTGGACGTTCTACCTGATAAGTCTTTTTACGTGAACTGCTGTCTTCATCTTCTATGGTAGAAATCCAGCCTTTTTGTAACATGGCATTCAGTTCACGATAGATCTGCTGATGGGTGGCATTCCAGAAAAAGCCCATCGAACGGTCAAAGCGGCGTCCTAACTCAATACCGGTACTTGGTTTTTCCAGTAAACTGGTCAATAGAACATGCGATAAAGACATAAACGTCTCAAGAAAAATGACTCGGGATTATTATGCAACATGTTGCATAAAAATCAATTCTGAACTATAAATTAATGCAACAAGTTGCATAAAAGCTGATGACTGAGGGGAATTTCACATCAGCCGATATAAAAAATAGCCAGCTGACAGGCACGCTAAGGAGTCGAAATGTCAAAGTATCCGCATTTACTTGCCCCATTAGATCTGGGTTTTACCACATTAAAAAACCGGGTTCTGATGGGTTCTATGCACGTCGGGTTGGAGGAAGCCCCGGGTGGTTATGATCGTATGGCGGCATTCTATGCTGAACGTGCCAAAGGGGGTGTGGCCCTGATTGTGACTGGTGGCATTTCGCCAAATGATCACGGTGTGACTTTCCAAGGTGGCTCTAAGCTCGATACGATAGAAGAAGCTGAGAAGCACAAGGTAATTACTCAAGCAGTGCATGAAGCTGGCGGCAAGATCGCCATGCAGATTTTGCATACCGGACGTTATTCCTATCAGGCTGAAAATGTCGCGCCGTCTGCGATTCAGGCGCCAATCAATCCGGTCAAACCACATGCCCTAACTTCGAGTGAAGTCCAGCAGACTATTGATGATTTTGCCAACTGTGCACGCTTAGCCCAATATGCCGGTTATGACGGTGTGGAAATCATGGGATCGGAAGGCTATCTGATCAATGAATTTATTGCCGCACGTACCAACCATCGTGATGACGAGTGGGGTGGCAGTTATGAAAACCGCATCCGCTTCCCGATTGAAATTGTGCGCCGGACCCGTGAAAGCGTAGGTGAGAACTTTATTATCATCTATCGTCTGTCGATGCTGGATCTGGTTGAAGGTGGTTCAACGCTGGAAGAAGTGATTCAGCTGGCACAGGAAATCGAAAAAGCAGGTGCAACAATTATCAATACAGGGATTGGCTGGCATGAAGCGCGTATTCCAACCATTGCGACCAAAGTGCCACGTGCAGCTTTTACCTGGGTAACTGAAAAGCTAAAAGGTTCAGTCAAAGTTCCTTTAATTACCTCAAATCGTATCAATACTCCAGAAATGGCAGAATATGTCCTGGCTGCCGGTCATGCGGATATGGTTTCCATGGCGCGGCCGATGCTGGCGGATGCCGAATTTGTCGTGAAAGCCGAGCAGGGCCGTAGTGATGAAATCAATACTTGTATTGGCTGTAACCAGGCCTGTTTGGATCATATTTTCTCGATGAAAATTGCGACCTGTCTGGTCAATCCGCGCGCCTGCTATGAAACTGAACTAATTTTCAAAGAAGTGTCTACACCAAAAAATATTGCAGTAATTGGTGCGGGTCCAGCTGGTTTAAGTTTCGCGATTTATGCTGCAGGTCGTGGTCATCATGTCACTGTTTTCGAGGCATCCAATCAGATTGGCGGTCAGTTTAATATTGCCAAAACTGTTCCGGGCAAAGAAGAATTCTACGAAACCATTCGTTACTTTAAACGCCAGATCGAATTGCAACCCCGTATTCAGCTCAAACTGAATCATACAGCGACTTTTGAGCAGCTGCTGTCTTCAGAATTTGATGAAATCGTCGTAGCGACTGGGGTGAATCCACGTCAACTGGATATTCCAGGCATTGATCATCCAAAAGTGCTGTCTTATCTGGATGTGCTAAAAGAGCGTAAGCCTGTGGGTCAGCATGTTGCCATTATTGGTGCAGGCGGTATTGGTTTTGATACCGCGGAATATTTAAGCCATGAAGGTGAAAGTGGCAGCGTCAATCCGCAGAAATTCTATGATGAATGGGGAATCGATACCGATTATGACAATGTCGGTGGTTTAAAACAGCCAAGTGTAGAGCAGCCAAGTCGTGAAATTTACTTGATGCAGCGTAAAGCAAAATCCGTGGGCGCAGACCTGGGTAAAACAACCGGATGGATTCATCGTACAGGTCTGAAACACCGCCACGTAAAAATGATCCCTGGTGTCAGCTATGAAAAAGTGGATGATCAGGGCTTGCATATTACAGTCAACGGTCAGCCAACGTTGCTTGAAGTAGATAATGTCATCATCTGTGCAGGTCAGGAATCTTATACTGCCATGTTTGATGAGCTGAAACAGTCAGGCAAGAGCGTGCATCTGATCGGGGGAGCTAAAGAAGCCGGTGAACTGGATGCCAAGCGCGCGATTCGTCAAGGTGCTGAATTGGCAGCGGTGATTTAATAGCTTTCAAGTCCTCTCCCTCTGGGAGAGGATTTAGGAGAGGGTAATTGAATTCTTTACCTCTCCCTGACCCTCTCCTTAAAGGAGAGGGAACTACTTTTAAATAAAATGCTTAAGGAAGTCCCCCTTTGAAAAAGGGGGATTTAAGGGGATTGAAAATATGAAAAATCCCTTCCAACCTCCCTTTCTTGCGCTTCATTTTAAAGCACTGCTTTAAAACTTGCTCAGGGAGGAGCTCTAAATTAAAAAATACGAATAACAAAAAAGGACCCAAAAATGACTCTACAAACCACCAAAACTTCACTCGTATTCTGGCACGAAATGTTGGAAAGCCGTGACATGAATATTCTGAATGAACTGCTGGCAGATGAAGTGGTATTTCGTTCACCAGTGGCATTTAATCCATACTCAGGTAAGCCTGTAGTCTTTTTTATTCTGACTAATGTGATTCAGGTATTCGAGAACTTTACTTATCACCGTACTTTCTATTCAGAAGACGGTAACCATGTTGTACTTGAGTTTTCTGCCAATGTGGGGGATAAGAAATTAAAGGGTATCGATATGATTCAGTTCAATGATGAAGGAAAAATTATCGACTTCGAAGTGATGATTCGGCCGAAGTCAGGTCTTGAAGCGCTTGCTGCACAAATGGGACAGCGGATGATGGCCTTCCAAAACTAGTCTGATTCAGGAGCCATCATATAACCCGGCATGAAATTTGTAAGTCACTGAAGGACAACTGGATGGAAAGACAAATGAAAATGTTGATAAAAAAAGTAGTTCAGCTTTCAGGTGAATATTTGGACCGTGTGATTGGTGCGGACACGCCTACTTTATATTACAACCCAAATGGCGTATTTCAGAACCTGATTGATCATTTACCACAATTAAAGCAAAAATACCGTCCTACACCGTGGCTATGCAATGCGCATGCCCATATTCTGTATTTTGACTTGATCAAAAAGAAAACTATCAAACTAAAATATGATGCAATTGAGCAGCTGAACATGTCTGATGGCGGAATCACTGGTATTGCCTGGTATGGACTCGACCTGCCAGTAGATACGCCAACGATTGTTTTACTACATACCATTACCGGTTCACCAGAATCAATGGGTGAGCTGGTCAGAGATCTGCATCTGCACACGGGTTGGCGAGTGGCATTATGTTTACGCCGTGGTCATGCCAATTTACCGATGCCTGTTCCGAAAATGAACCTGTTTGGCTCCACTCAAGATTTACGTGAACAGTTACTTTATATTCAGGATAAATTCCCGCAATCCGAACTATATGGTGTAGGTTCTTCCGCTGGAACAGGTTTGTTGGTGCGCTATCTGGGGGAAGAGGGTGAGCAAACCCCACTCAAAGCAGCTTTTGCACTGTGTCCGGGCTATAACACTGAAAGTGGTTTTGCTTATGTGCATCCATTTTATAGCAAGGTTATGGCTAAAAAATTACTGAAAAAATTTATTCATCCTTATCAGGACACCTGGAAAAATATACCTTCCTGGGAGCAGATTCTTTCCGTTCAAAATCTGGCCGATTTTGAGAAGCTGTATTTTCAGTTGGCTGGCTATGAAGACTATGAAACCTATACCAAGGCCACGAACCCAATTTATGTCTTTGAAAATGTCAAAATCCCATTGATGATTCTGAATGCAGAAGACGACCCAGTCTGTCATATTAACAATCTGCATCCATATAAAGACCGTATTCGTGCCATGCCGAATATTATTGTAGTTACTACGAAAAGGGGCAGTCATTGCGGTTTTTATCAGGGCTTCACCAGAACTGAATCATGGGCTACTCGTCTTATGGCACAGTATCTGAAGCAGCTTTCTATGGCCGCGGCAGAAATAGAAGAAGCAGAACCTGAATACGTAGCATTAAAAAACCCAGCATAAGCTGGGTTTTTAACTGAAAAATAATCAGTTTTCAAGTGCTGGCGTAGCAGCTGCAATGGCTTCTGCCACAGCATCATCCTCTGACTGTTCTGCACCTGAATTGGTTTTAGGCTTGTATTCAGTCTCAGAATCCTGGGTGTTTGGTGCTTGAGCAGGTTGTGATGCTGCCGGTGCTGTAGCAGGAGTACTTTGAGCAGGTCGAGTTTCACGACGAATTTCAGTTGTGGTATTCGGCGTTTCTTCACGAATCACTTCAACTGTTTCAGGAATTTCTTCAATTAAAGGCTGATCTTGTTCTGCTGGTTCCAGTGTTTCGAAATTCGGCTGTTCTACTGGGGTTGCTTCCGATGCTGCAGCAACTTCAGTCTGTTCCTCTTCCTTTGGAGCTTCTTTCTTTACACATGCAGTAAGTAAAAGTCCGGTTGCAAGCGCGCCACAGATTAAAAGTTTCTTATTCATCATTACTTCATAGGTAAATGTAGAGGGGATTACAATATTATAGCAGTAAATTAGCAGATAGAAATGATCTGAACTTACTCTAATTTTTTATCGGAAATGCTGCTAGAATAGTCAATTGTTTATTGTTCTTTGAATTGATGCGGATTGACTTTGCTTTCTAGGTGCAAGGTAAAGTAAAATTGCGCAACATTGCAGGCCTATTTAGGCTCGATTGTACGAGAAACCCAATGACCCATTTTATTTTCGTTACTGGTGGTGTTGTATCATCACTAGGTAAAGGTATTTCAGCTGCTTCTGTTGCTGCACTTTTAGAAGCCCGTGGTTTAAAAGTGACCATGGTAAAAATGGATCCATACATTAATGTCGATCCGGGGACCATGAGCCCATTCCAACATGGTGAAGTTTTTGTTACAGAAGACGGTGCTGAAACAGACTTAGACTTGGGTTACTACGAACGTTTCTTACGTCGTGCGAAAATGACCAAACTGAATAACTTCACATCAGGTCGTGTTTACCAGGATGTTCTGAATAAAGAACGCCGTGGTGACTACCTGGGTGGTACTGTGCAAGTTATTCCACATATTACTGATAATATTAAAGAACGTGTACTTCGCGCCGGTGAAGGTTATGACGTTGCGATCGTTGAGATCGGCGGTACAGTAGGTGACATTGAATCTCTCCCATTCATGGAATCTGTACGTCAGTTAATGGTTGAACTTGGTCACAAGCGCACGATGCTTATGCACTTAACGTTACTCCCATACATTAAGTCTGCAGCAGAATTAAAAACCAAACCAACACAGCACTCTGTTAAAGAACTTCTGTCGATTGGTATTCAGCCAGATATTCTGATCTGTCGTACTGAACACGATGTTGATGCAGATACTACGCGTAAAATTGCACTGTTCACTAACGTTGAAGCACGTGCAGTTGTCGTATGTAAAGATGCGCGTACGATTTATCAGATCCCACGTACTTTCTATGAACAAAATGTTGACGATTTAATCTGTGAACGTTTTGGTTATAACGACCTTCCTGAAGCTGACTTAACAGATTGGGATAACGTTGTAGAAGCTTTACTGAATCCTGAATACACTGTACGTGTAGCAATGGTCGGTAAATACGTTGAACTTCCAGATGCATATAAATCTGTGAATGAGGCACTTTTACACGCAGGGATTCAAAACCGCGTTAAAGTTCAGATCGACTATGTGAATGCTGAAGAGCTTGAAAGTCAGGATGTAAACGAAGTATTAAAAGATGCTGACGCTATCCTGGTTCCAGGTGGTTTCGGTGAACGTGGTACTGAAGGTAAGATGCAGGCAATCAAATACGCCCGTGAAAATGGCGTACCGTTCCTGGGTATCTGCTTGGGTATGCAGCTTGCGGTAATTGAATATGCACGTAACGTGGCTGGTATTGCTGACGCAACCTCGACTGAATTCAACCGTTCAACTAAATCTCCATTGATTGGTCTGATCACTGAATGGTTAGATGAGCGTGGTGAAGTGCAACAGCGTTCTGTAGATTCTGACCTTGGCGGTACAATGCGTCTAGGTGCACAGAAGTCTGAACTGGTACCAGGGACCAAGACTGCTGCTGTGTACGGTTCTGATGAAATCATCGAACGTCACCGTCACCGTTACGAAATGAACAACCGTTATATCCCAGTGCTGGAAGAGAAAGGCATGAAGATTTCTGGTTATTCACCGATCCAACATTTAGTAGAAACTGTTGAAATTCCTGCACATCCTTGGTTTATTGCAGTACAATTCCACCCGGAATTTACAAGCTCGCCACGTGATGGTCACCCATTGTTTGCAGGTTTCATTGATGCTGCGAAAAAGCAGTACCAAAAAACCAAATAATCGGTGTGTAGGACACAACTAGGGAAGTTTAAATGTCGCAATTAAAACCACAAGAAATTGTACGTTTGGGCGATATACAAATGGCAAATCATTTGCCATTTGTATTATTCGGCGGAATGAATGTACTTGAATCTAAAGACCTGGCTTTTGAAATCGCGGAGACTTATGTCGATATCTGCACACGTTTGGGAATCCCATACGTATTCAAGGCAAGTTTTGATAAAGCCAACCGTTCAAGTTTGAACTCTTTCCGTGGCCCAGGTCTGGAAAAAGGTCTCGAGTGGTTAGCGGACATTAAAAAACACTTTAATGTGCCGATCATTACCGATGTACATGAGCCGTATCAAGCGGCTCCTGTGGCAGAGGTTGCCGACATTATTCAGTTGCCAGCTTTCTTAAGTCGTCAGACTGATCTGGTTGAAGCAATGGCAAAAACTGATGCTATTATCAACATCAAGAAAGCCCAGTTCCTTGCTCCATATGAAATGCGCCACATTCTGCACAAGTGTCTGGAAGCCGGGAATGACAAACTGATTCTTTGTGAACGTGGTTCAGCATTTGGCTATAACAATCTGGTTGTAGACATGCTGGGCTTCGACATCATGAAGGAAATGAATGTACCGGTGTTCTTTGATGTTACCCATGCACTGCAAACTCCGGGCGGTCGTGCTGACTCTGCTGGTGGTCGTCGTGCCCAGATCACGACACTGGCGCGCGCGGGTATGGCAACAGGTCTTGCAGGCCTGTTCCTGGAAGCACATCCGGATCCGGAAAAAGCCAAGTGTGATGGTCCTTGCGCATTGCGCCTGTCACAGCTTGAGCCTTTCCTGGCGCAGCTGAAAGAATTAGATACCTTGGTCAAAGGTTTCGCAAAGCTAGATACACATTAATTCAATACACATTGATGCGTCTTTTTTGACGCATCATTTTTATTAATCAACTGAGGAATAGTTCATGAGTCAAATCGTTGACATTCGTGCACGTGAAATTTTGGACTCTCGTGGTAATCCAACCATCGAAGCAGACGTTATCTTAGCATCTGGCGTAGTTGGCCGTGCATGTGCACCATCTGGTGCTTCAACTGGTTCTCGTGAAGCTTTAGAACTTCGTGATGGCGACAAGGCACGTTACCTGGGTAAAGGTGTTAAAACTGCGGTTAACAACGTAAACACTTTGATCCGTGAAGCTTTGGTTGGTAAATCAGTATTTGAACAAAAAGACATCGATAACACGATGATCGCTTTAGATGGTACTGAAAACAAAGAAAAACTAGGTGCAAACGCAACTCTGGCAGTTTCTCTTGCTGCTGCACGTGCTGCGGCTGAAGAAAAGAAAATCCCACTTTTCCAATACATCGCAGACCTTCGTAACAACAGCATTCTGACAATGCCTGTTCCAATGATGAACATCCTGAATGGTGGTTCACATGCGGACAACAACGTTGACATTCAAGAGTTCATGATTGAGCCTGTAGGTTTCACTTCATTCTCTGAAGCACTTCGCGCTGGCGCTGAAATCTTCCATTCACTTAAATCAGTACTTAAAAAACAGGGTTTAAATACTGCTGTTGGTGATGAGGGTGGTTTTGCTCCGAACTTACGTTCAAACGAAGAAGCGATCACTGTTATTCTTGAAGCAATTGAAAAAACTGGCTACAAAGCGGGTTCTGACATCATGCTTGCGCTTGACTGTGCGTCTTCAGAATTCTACAAAGATGGTCAGTACATTCTTGCAGGTGAAGGCAATAAAGCATTCACAAGCAACCAATTCTCTGACTACCTTGCAGGTCTGGTAAATCAGTACCCGATTATCTCGATTGAAGATGGTCTAGATGAATCTGACTGGGAAGGCTGGTCTTACCTGACTTCGATTCTGGGTGACAAGATCCAGCTGGTTGGTGATGACCTGTTCGTTACGAATCCTAAGATTCTGCAACGTGGTATCAATGAGAAAGTAGGTAACTCTATTCTAATCAAGTACAACCAGATCGGTACTTTGACTGAAACTTTAGATGCAATCTACCTTGCAAAAGCAAACGGTTACTCTACTGTAATTTCTCACCGTTCAGGTGAAACTGAAGATTCAACTATTGCGGATCTTGCAGTAGGTACAGCAGCAGGTCAAATCAAGACTGGTTCACTTTGCCGTTCTGACCGTGTAGCGAAATATAATCAATTACTTCGTATCGAAGAATTGACTAATGCTGCATATCGCGGTAAAGCTGAATTCAAAGGTTTGAACTAAGCGATTATCGTTGATGTTAAATGTATTCGACTCTTTGATGAGTAAAGTACTGTTGGGCCTTGCGATCCTTATGATCGCAGGGTTTCAATATTTATACTGGTTTGGTGAGGGTGGCTATCAAGACCATCAGGCACTGACACAGAAAATACAACAACAAGTAGAACTGAATGAAGAGCTGAAAGAGCGCAACCGTGTGCTGGCAGCTGAAGTTTATGATCTGAAAAATGGTGATCAAGCCATTGAAGAACATGCACGTCTGGATCTGGGTTTAATTAAGCCGCATGAGACTTTTGTGCAGATGAGTACCATCAGTACCCAATATAAACCGATTTATCTCGATCAAAATTCTAAAGTAGACCTGCGTACCAATGAGTCAGCTGAAAATTCAAGCACACCATAAATTATGGGCTATCATTCCAGCTGCAGGTTCGGGTAGCAGATTCTCTAAAACAGAACTAAAGCAATATCAAATGATTCAGGAGCGTACTGTTCTTGAACATACGGTTGCACGTCTGAATCAACTTCCGTTGACCGGTTATGTGCTGGCGATCGGTAGTCAGGATGATGTTGCTATAACCTTGCCATTTTCCAATCAGGATAAAGCCCATTTTTGTGCCGGCGGTACAGAGCGGGTCAATTCTGTCCTCAATGCCTTAGCTTACCTAACTGAAATCACTTCAGAAGAAGATTGGGTATTGGTACATGATGCGGCACGTCCATGTGTCAGTCAAAATGCATTGATTGATTTGGTCAATACGGCGACTGAAACTGATCAAGCTGCCATTTTGGCAATTCCAGTCCGCGATACCTTAAAGCGCGTCGTACAAGGTCAGGATATCGAAACTACAGTAGACCGTTCGACTCTCTGGCAGGCTCAAACACCACAAATGGCCAAACTGGGCCGGTTAAAACATGCTATTGAACAGGCATTACAAGATGGTGCCAATATTACCGATGAAGCCAGTGCACTTGAGCATGTAGGTGAAACCGTACGTGTGGTACAGGGGCGATCTGATAATCTCAAAATTACCTATCCGGATGACCTGGAAATGGCTCGTCTGATTCTGGCAGCACAAGCCTAAATTTATTTGAAGAAATACATAATAAATAGAGCACTGGCGATCAATTCTCCGCTGCTTTCACTTATAATTTCGCCATTGTTAGTTTTGAACCTTTTGTCACAATGATACCTTCACAGCAGTATCGTTTTTTACGACAATCCGCACGTGATGGATTGAGTATAAAACACGATTCCTCAAGATGGACCAAGCTACATCTGGACCCGTGGTTGCTATGTTTCCTGTTACTGAATGCTGCCTTGGGGTTGATGGTGGTTTATAGTGCAACCTCTGAAAATTCTGGCATGGTAATCCGTCAGGCAATCAGTTTCGGTGTCGGTTTTGTGGTGATGTTTATCTGTGCGCAGGTTCCGCCAAAAGTGTATCAAGCCGCAAGCCCGTATTTTTATGCCTTCGGGATTTTTATGCTATTGCTGGTCTTTGTGATTGGGGAAAGGCGACTTGGAGCAACACGCTGGATTACTTTGCCGGGCGTGGGAAGTATGCAGCCGAGTGAAGTGATGAAATTTGCCATGCCACTGATGATGGCCTGGTACTTCGCGCGTAAGCCATTTCCACCCAAGTTTATGCATATCATCGGTGCCTTAATTTTGTTGGGTATTCCTTTTGTGCTTGTGGCATTGCAGCCTGACTTGAATATCGGTCTGGTGATTCCGGGGATCTTTGTTTTATTTCTGAGTGGTATGTCCTGGCGCTTGATTGGTGGTGCAATGGCAGCATTAGCTGTGGTCGCACCATTAATGTGGATGTTCCTGTTACAGGAATATCAGAAAAAACGTGTCTTGACGCTATTTGATCCTGAATCAGATGCACTCGGTGCAGGCTGGAATATTATCCAGTCTAAAATCGCCATTGGTTCTGGAGGAATGACTGGCAAAGGTTATTCGCAAGGGACACAGTCACATCTGGGTTATCTGCCAGAGCATCATACTGATTTTATTATGTCGACTTATGCCGAAGAATTTGGCTTTATCGGTGTATTTTTATTATTTAGTCTGTTTACCGCTATTATTATTCGTTGCTTGATGATCGGAATGAACAGCTTTCATAACTTTGGCCGTCTATATGCGGGTGCTACAGGTCTAACCTTTTTCTTTTTCGTATTCCTGAACTCAGGCATGGTGAGTGGTATCCTTCCAGTGACAGGCGACCCATTACCACTGATGAGTTATGGCGGAACCGCTGTGATTTCTTTGCTCGCCGGTATGGGTATTGTGATGTCAATCCATACCCATCGCTAAATAATAGAAGAAAAGAAAAAGCCAGATTTATTCTGGCTTTTTTATTACTTGAGATTTTATGTTATAAATATTCAATAACTTAGATAAATAACTATATTTGCATATTGGGGACAAGATGAAGAAGTTAATGTTGGTGATTGGACTTGTAGGATTGTCAGCAACTATATGGGCAAAGCCATTGAGTTCAGCGGAATTTAAATCTCAAGTTAAGCAGCATTATGATGCATTAGAATTGAAACAGGCTGCACTCAATGTGTCGGTGGATCGTCGCGAGCATCCAGCAATTATGATTGCTAAAACATGTGAATATTCTAAAGGTCTAAAACAGCTTAAGCACTTTTCCGAACAAAATCTGCATCTGGCTGAAGCCAAGGATGAACTGCAATTTGTTCATTTATTGGATACAAGCTTTAATCAGTCCTTCATTGATTTGGGTACTACTTATGAAATGGGGTGCCTAAAACGGTAGGGGGTGAATTCTACCTATACGGTTCACAAAGGCTCTAAAGACGCTTTAAAAATGGCATTTTTATTTGATTAAAAGTTAGGCTTTGCATTGGTTGGTTTTTTCGGTTCTATGATTTTGCTTTAGTCGCCATCCAGCAAAGCAGTGAACCAAAACACACCATCAATGCACCTTTCCAGAAGCTGAAGGTTAATTGTGTGCTCAAAATCAATGCTGAAACCACAGAAGAAAAAACCGGGATAAAGTATGAAGCTGTTGCCAATACAGTCACATTTCCATGCATAATTCCGATATTCCATGCCCCATAGCCAATGCCCATTGCAAAAGCAGCTAATACCAGATAAATGCTGGAATTCAATTCGAAATTCGGTATAGGCTCAGCAGAGAAAATCCATTGGGTCCATAGTACAATCGACACCCAAATAAAGAATAAGGTAATACCATTTTTACCATTGGCAGCACGAGCAGTCAGGGTACAATAGGCAGCCCATAGAAAGACACCGGTTAAAGCCAGTCCATAACTCAGTGGATTGGCCTGTATATTGGACAGCATTGTTTTAAAGCTAAATCCAGCTTCACCACCAAGCACCAGACAGATCCCTGCCACAGATAAACATATCCCGGGAAAGATAAGAAAATTGGCTTTTTGCCTGTTAAAAATAATTGAAAATAGAATCGTGGCTGTCGGCCACAGATAATTCACCATTCCGATTTCTATGGCTTGTCTGTTATTGCTTGAATAACCTATAGACAGGGCAAGACAAATTTCATAAGCCACAAAAAGCAGGCTTCCCCAAATCAGATATTTAAGGGGGAATTCTTTCAGATGTGTCCAGCCAAATGAGAACAATAGAATAATCGAGGCGCATGAATAGATTAACGCAGCTCCCCCGATCGGTCCAAAGTAATGACTGACTTCTTTGATGAGAGCAACAATGAGACTCCATAAGAAAACTGCCGTAAGACCAATCAATGTCGCTTTGTTTGAGTTCATTACTCTTGTTCAGGATAAATTTAGAAGATAGTTTAGGCCAAAATTGATAAAAATATCATTGTTCTTTTTAAAAATATGAGAGTAAAGATCTTGTATTTATCAAATTTAAGCTCTCCGAAAAGAGCTTAAATTTTGTTTGAATGCTCAGGCGATGAACCAGGTGTAATAGCCCCAGATCATTAAAGGCCATGCTAAAAATGGACTAAAGAGCCATTTCCAGAACCAGTGGCGTGGCATAAAGCCTACACCATGAACAAAGCCTCCAGAAATACCAATCATAATAAACATCATGGCTCGATGACTATATGCACCATTGTCATCCAGCATCGCAGCTGGATGTACCAGTAACACCGCTGCGAGTGGAAATGCCAGCAGGCAGGAAATCACCATCGCAAATTTGTTGGGTTTCTTGTCTATAACGGGTTTCTCTAGCGCAGCTTCAGTCATGATTTATTCCTCATCCAGGTCTTGGTGCTGTTCCATGTAAATTGCAGCAATCACACTGGCAAAACACGCCATAAGTACCCCTAGAATCCATGCAAAATACCACATAATTTCGTCTCCTTAGGACACAGTCTTAGTACAGGCTGTGTGAATTCTCTTGAATGTGTTTGTTGGTGATTACGCCCCACATCTTGTAGTAACACCAAGTGGTGTAAAGCAGGATAATTGGAACAAAGATACATGCAGCGACAGTCATTACCGTCAAGGTATTTTTACTGGATACTGCATCCCACATGGTCAAGCTGGCAACAGGGTTAATGCTAGATGGCATTAAGAATGGGAACAGGGCAAAACCGGCAGTCAGGATTGCACCGATCACCGCCATAGATGAACCTAGGAAGCTCAGGCCTGCTTTGGCTTTAGATGCAGCCAGCACGACAATAATACCGCCAAGGATACCCATAATTGGCGCAATCATGGTAATTGGATAAGTTGTATAGTTATTCATCCAGCCAGGGTTGCTATTGATCAGTACTTCTTTAGCCAGTGGATTTGCAACACCATTGGTGTCATATGGAGTCACCAGTGTATAACCTTGAATACCGCCGAAATATAACCATGCGCCAGCAGCAAGGAAAGTCACCAGATAAACCAGTCCCATAATTTTGGTTGCTTGAGCAGAACGTTCACGTAATGCACCATCAGTACGCAGCATTAACCAAGCGCCACCGTGTGCGCACAACATAGACAAGCTTACAATACCGCACACTAAAGCAAACGGATTCAGAAGAGCGAAGAAACTGCCGGAATAAGTTGAACGAACAGTTTCATCTAGAGTGAATGGTACGCCCAGGAACATGTTGCCGAAAGCGACACCGAAGACTAATGCAGGAACCGCACCGCCAACAGCTAGGCCCCAGTCCCAGGAATTACGCCATTTGGTATTTTCCAACTTGGAGCGGTAGTCAAAGCCGACAGGTCGCAGGAACAATGCAAATAGTACTAAGAGTAGCGCCCAGTACATGCCAGAGAAAGCAGTAGCATAGACCATTGGCCATGCTGCAAACAGGGCACCACCTGCAGTGATGAACCAGACTTGGTTACCATCCCAGTGTGGGGCAATTGTATTGATTGCCGCACGACGTTCCTGATCATTTTTACCTACAAATGGCATGATCGCCATTGAGCCCATATCGAAGCCATCAGTCAGTGCAAAGCCAATCAGCAAAACGCCAACCAATACCCACCAGATAATTTTGAGCAGTTCATATTCAATCATGATTTCACCTCGCCAGTTGCACCTTCTGGAAGAGCTGCAGCTGCGTCTTCTTGCTCGGCAGTTACTTGAGAATTAGGTTTTTCGAAATGGTATTTGCCAGTATGTAATGAGCTTGGTCCCAGGCGAGCGAACTTGATCATCAGGTACATTTCAATGATCAGTAATACTGTGTAGAACGCTGCCAGTGCCAGGATTGAACCCATAACATCGCCTGTGCTTAAAGTAGATGCAGACAGGTGGGTAGGTAATACTTCACCAATGGTCCAGGGTTGACGACCTACTTCAGCCACATACCAGCCAGTTTGTGCAGCAATCCAAGGCAGTGGTAAAGCAAACAGGGCAAATTTTAATAACCAAGGTTTGTTTTCAGCATTGCGTTTCGCTACAGCAAAAGTCGCTAATACGAACAGCAGCAACATCAGGAAGCCAGAACCTACCATGGCACGGAATGCCCAGAACAGACTTGGTACATGTGGAATAGTGTCTTTGGCAGCAGCTTTGATGTGTTCGTCAGAAGCATCGACGACATTTGGAGTGTATTTTTTCAGAAGCAGACCATAACCAAGATCTTTTTGGGTATTTTCAAATGCTGCTTTTACTTCAGGAGATTGATCGCCTGCACGTAATTTTTCAAGCTGTTCGTATGCCAGCATACCGTTGCGGATACGACCTTCATGTTCAACCAGCAGGTCCTTGATCCCTATCACTGGAGTATCTATTGAACGGGTTGCAATGATCCCCATGACATAAGGAATTTTGACTGCATAATCTGTACGCATGGTTTCCTGATTTGGGAAACCAAACAAAGTGAATGCAGCTGGGGCTGGTTCTGTTTCCCATTCTGCTTCAATCGCAGCCAGTTTAGTCTTTTGTACATCACCAATTTCGTAGCCAGATTCATCACCTAGTAAAATCACTGAAAGTGTAGAGGCCAGACCAAAAACTGCAGCAATAGCGAAAGAACGGCGGGCAAAAGGCAAGTCACGTTTTTTTAGCAGATAGAAGCTTGAGATTGCCAGAACGAAAATCGCACCTGTTACATAACCTGCAGAAACAGTGTGAACAAATTTTACTTGAGCGACCGGGTTAAAGATCAGTGCACCAAAATCAACCAGTTCCATACGCATGGTTTCATAGTTGAATTTAGAACCCACCGGGTTTTGCATCCAGCCATTGGCAACCAGAATCCACAATGCAGACATGTTGGAGCCGAGTGCCACTAACCAGGTTACACAGAGATGCTGAACCTTAGACAGACGATCCCATCCAAAGAAGAACAGGCCAATGAAAGTAGATTCCAGGAAGAAAGCCATTAAGCCTTCAATCGCTAGTGGTGCACCAAAGATGTCACCTACATAGTGCGAATAGTAGGCCCAGTTGGTACCAAACTGGAATTCCATGGTCAGACCGGTAGTTACCCCGAGTGCAAAGTTAATCCCGAAGAGTTTCCCCCAGAATTTGGTCATGTCCCGATAAATTTCCTTACCGGAAATCACATAAGTGGTTTCCATAATGGCCAGGATAAAGGCCAGGCCTAAGGTCAACGGAACGAAAATAAAATGATACATCGCAGTCATAGCAAACTGGAACCGCGAAAGATCGACCACGCTTTCAGCAATCATCAACGTGTCTCCTTGATTTGGGAAGGACTGCCGGCAATACGCTCGGCAACTTGAGAGTCAAAATTTTTGGGAATCGTAGGCGCATCAAACCAAATATGTTTGATTGTCAGTAGTAGAATGACCTTGATGATTAAAATCAAAGTGATCTCTCTTACAACTTTTTGATTTAGATTTTCTGGAACTAAGCTCATGTAAATAAGCCTGTCTTTATAACGTGTTAATTTATTATTAATCTAATATGATAAAAAATAAATAGACTAAACAGTTTAAATAAACATATATTTATAACTATTTGAATATTAAATAATTAAAATTATAGTTTTTTAAAGAATAATCAAAATATTTGTGATTATTTTGTGTAAACATAATTATTTTTAAATCCGACTTTTTTACTTATATTTAAAAATTAATATCCTATTAAAATGGTTGGATTAAGAAAAAAATAATATTTTAAATCTTGATTATTTTACTTGGTTTATTATATTTTTATTGAAAATGAGAATAGATTAAAATTTTAGGGATTAAAACGAGAAGGGTATTTCGTGGAATCTAAAGGTGAGGTGGATTCTTATTATTGAGAAAAAGCAGGCAAAAAAAAGAACATACATGCAGCATGTTCTTTTTAAGCTTTTGGAGGAGAGTAGAGCTTAGAAGTCGTAACGCATACCTACAGACAAGCCCATTGCAGTTTCACCTGCTGCATTTACACCTTGGGATGAACCTGCTTTATTACTACGTGCTTGTGACCAAGGTGTCAGGTTAGCAGCGTCATCATTCAGCATGGCTGCCAGGTTGCCATAAACACGGAACTGTTTATCTAGGCGATGCTCTAAGCCCAATGCAAGTAGGGTTGAGTTAGCATCAGCTGTATCAATATCACGGTGGAAAACGTGACCGCGTAATGTATTTTTATCTGTTAGTTTATATTCCGCGCCTACACCGAAAACATTAGCATCCGCATTGGTGCCACTGCCATCATCCAGTGCAGTAAACTGGTAAAGTGCGCCCACATTCAGTTCAGGCGTTAATTTATAAGCTGCTGCTAAACGGATACCATCTCGTTCACCGCGGCTCACATCTTCTGCATAATGTTCATAAGCAGCCGCGACATCCCAGTTACCCGCGTTATAATTTAAACCTAGGTCATACGCTTGAGATTTTTCATTACTATCCTCAGTCGTATCATTGCTGATCATCGTGCCATCATGTAAAGATAAAGCTGCTGTTGCAGTGAAACCACCACCAAATTTTGGTGTTTTATACTCAATCGTATTCGGGTTACGTTCATCGAAGCGGTGATTGTAAGCACGAGTGATATTACGCAAGTCGCCGACCTGGTCACCAAAGAAGTTTGCCGGACCACGTGCCGCTTTAAATGGGCTGTCAAAACGGCCCACTTTAACTTGACCAAAGTTACCTTTGACTCCGACATAAGTATCTCGGGTAGAGAAGTTTATAGAATCCTCACTATCATCCGATCCGCTAGAAAAGTTGATTTGCTGTTCGATCTGAGCGAATGCAGTCAGATCTTCATTAATCTTGTGATCGACTTTAAAGCCTAAGCGTGATGAGTTTGAGGATAAAGCCACCTCATTATAGTCCTTGCCGTCATCCAGATAATCCAGAGAAACGTGTGCACGACCATATACTTTAACGTCAGCAGCAGCTGCCATTACTGGTGTTAAAATTGTTGCCCCAACTGCCAATGCGCAAAGAGTTTTTTTCATGTGTAGCTCCAATAAGACTTGTTTTGGTCCTAACAAGGATGTTGTGGTAGCTTTGTTAAATTTTGCTACCGTCCTGTATTGGTGCTAAGTATCGATTACAAATAAGACAATAAGATTAAGGAAATATTTCAAATATATTAAATGTTTCGTTATGTAAAAATATGAATAGTATATGTTTTATTTTAAGAAATTTATTATTTATCAATATATTAAATTGTTTTGTTTATCGGCTTTCATCAAGATTAATATTTTTCATTTTTGGGTGATAAAAAAAATGGAGCCAAAGCTCCATTTCTATATCGGTTTAATCTAGCATTATAACGCTGCTTTGATTTTCTCAGCTAGCGCCTTGATTTTCTCCTGATCACCCATGACCAAGGCATGTTTGCCCAGATTGTGCAAAGAGGTAGGAACCAGATGGAAATGTACATGGGGTACGGTCTGACCCGCTGCGGTACCTGATAATTGCATCAGCACGATACCCTCTACACCTAGGCCTTTTTCGATGGCTTTGGCAACCTTTTGTACGATCTGAATGGTATATGCAGCCACTTCAGGATCCAGATCAAGTAGCGTCACCGCAGGCGATTTAGGAATGACCAAAGTATGACCGTCTGCCTGAGGCATGATGTCCATAAATGCAAGAACCTGGTCGTCTTCATACACCTTGATTGCAGGCAGTTCACCGCGCAGAATTCGTGCAAAGATATTTTGATCATCGTAAGTCATGAGGGCATTCCTTGAGCGTCATTGAATTAAATTATTTACAGTTCAATTCTTTCTGACGATCTTTGATCGCGTCAAGACGTTGTTGCTCTTTTTCTGAAAATTTTGGCTTGGTTGTGTAGCAATTGTCATTACCATACTTTGCTTTGGCATCTGGATCTTTAAAACAGAAGCCCTTGGAAGCATAAATCACATCATGATCATTTTTCAGTTTTTTGCATTCTTGTTCAGAAGCTAAAACTGAAGTTGAAGCCCCTAGCAATGCTGCAAAACTCATCACTGTCGCAACAGTCAATTTTTTCATGCGGGTTTCCTCTGGTGTTGAATCATGTGTCTATACCTAAACACAATATTGGGTTTTGTTCTCACGATTCAATGGCGATATATTACTCAATAGTAATTTTACTCCATGATTCATACATTTTTATTGCAGCAGAAAAGTCACTATTTTCTTCTGCCTGAAGGTTAGCTGCCTGAATCAGGTTCTGGGTAAGCGATAGCAATGGTGCAGACAGCTTGGCATCACGAACCAGATCTACCGCAATCCCTGTATCTTTGGCAAGTAACGGTAATGCAAAGGTAAGCGGGAAACTGCGGTTCATAATACGCTGCGGCATCACGGTCTCAGTTACGTTACTTTTACCGCTTGATGCATTAATACATTCCAGTGCTTCATTCAAACTTACACCATGCGCTTTCAGCGTCATAAAGCCTTCTGCAACTGCACACAGGTTTACAGCCATTAACATATTATTGACTGCTTTCACTGCAAAGCCCGCGCCAGATTCACCAACATGCTTGATCAGCTTGCCGAAAGCCTGAATCGCGGGAAGGGCTTGTTCAAAACCTGCTGCACTACCACCAATCATAACAGTTAAAGTGCCATTTTCAGCACCGATCGTCTGACCGCTGACGGGTGCATCCAGAAAAATCACGCCTTGATCTGCTAAAGTTTCTTCCAGACGACGAGCTGCATCAGGTACACCACTGGTGCAGTCGACCCAGATACTGCCTGCTTTTAATTCCAGACCTTGGACTAAAGCTTCAACATCAGCACTGGTGGGTAAGCAAGAGAAGATTATATCTG
Source organism: Acinetobacter sp. HA (assembly GCF_000264725.1). NCBI lineage: Bacteria > Pseudomonadati > Pseudomonadota > Gammaproteobacteria > Moraxellales > Moraxellaceae > Acinetobacter > Acinetobacter sp. HA. The sequence continues at coordinate 184,928 of NZ_AJXD01000017.1, forward strand.
CCTGGATGGCCTGTTCCAGACTTGCTGCCTGTGTACCATATTCAGTTGCATGCTGCTCTGCCTTGGTAGCAGTACGGTTCCAGACATAGACCGTATCAAAATGCTTTGGTAAATGCGCAGCCATGCGATAGCCCATAGCACCCAAGCCAAGAAATGCAACTGATTGAATCATGATAACCCTCAAAATCTTTTAATTAAAAATTATAAGCTTGAGGGCATCTCTCGAATTATTGCGCTAGTCGAGTAGAACGCTGCTCAAGCCAGGTGGTTAGTTTAGGCCAAAAAGTGTTGGCTGTCTTTTGATTTGACATTAAACCAAGGTGCCCACCTGGAATCATGGTAAAAGTAATATCTTTGCTGCTGGTCAGCTGGGTGAGTGGTTCTGCAGCTTCTCGGGTAACAATCTGATCCGTCAAACCAGCACCGACCATGAGTGAGCAGGAAATATTTTTTAAATCAATCTTATTGCCATGCAGATTAATCGAACCATCTTTAAGAGGATTCTGTAACCACAGGTGCAGCACCATATCCTGATTGACTCCACCCGGGTAATCGATCATTTTATTCAGGAAATGACCCATGGTGGCGTGTTCATAGACATAGTCGGGTTTTTCCAGATTCAGCAAAAACTGTTTCTGACTTTTAAACCAACCCACAGGATCCAGCAGTTTAAAGCCTAAGGCATTCAAAATACCTGGCGTATGAATATAGTGTTTGGGGATTAATCCCTTATGTACGGTATTTCGCAGGGCTGGATTTTGTGAAATCAGTTTATTGGTGGTTTCAAACAGTTTACCGATGCGGCCAGAGGCATAGCTGTCAATTGGACTGCCCATTACCATCAGGTTTTTCACATGCTCTGGAGAGTGTAGCGCAGTATATAGGGTGACAAAGACACCTGCCATACTCCAGCCATGCAGGGAAATATAGGGACTGTCTGCATGTTCGCAAATATGCTCTATGGCATCTGGAATGGATTGATCGATAAAGGACAGAAAATTCAGCTCTTTGTGTTTGAAGCTGAAACGGTTCCATTCCACCAGGTATACTTCAAAACCGCTATGCTGGAAATGCTTTACTAATGAACGGTAGGGATACAGATCATAAATACCCATGTTAATCGCCAGCGGCGCAACAAATACCAAAGGTTCCTTAAACTTTCTTTCAGGTGCTGGATAATGCCGGACTTTATATAATTCAGTTTCCTTGATGTACTCAAACGGGTTTTTTTGAGACAGCACCAGTGAGGAGCTGTTGAAAAACCGCGCACGCAGGTGCTTGAGTTTTTTCTGTTGACGTTGCAGATTTTGTTTTAACTGAATCATAAAGATAAATTGTCCGTGTGCGGTAGGGAGTGATCGAAGTCTAGGCAATAATTGCTTATTATGCCTTGACCTGAAATAGCATAGGCGCTCAAAATGTTGGCAATTTTTTACAACAGGCAGTCCGCCAGGGCTGAATTAGAGCGATGAGCCAACAAGACGATTATCAATTAGATACTTTAGCCATCCGTACAGGTCATACACGTAGCTTTGAGGGTGAGCACGGAGAACCGATCTTCCTGACATCTTCTTTCGTCTATGAAAATGCGGCCGAAGCGGCAGCAAAATTCTCAGGTCAGGAACCTGGCAATATTTACTCACGCTTTACCAATCCTACGGTCGCAATGTTTGAAAAACGTCTGGCTGCGCTTGAAGGTGCTGAGCGCGCCGTAGCGACCAGTTCGGGTATGGCTGCGATTATGGCAGTGGCAATGGCCTTCCTGAAAGCAGGTGACCATGTGATCTGTTCACGTGCAGTATTTGGTTCTACGGTTTCTCTGTTTGAAAAGTATGTAGGCAAGTTCGGTGTGGCAGTTGATTTTGTGGACTTGACCGATGTCGATGCCTGGAAAAATGCAATCAAGCCCGAAACGAAACTATTCTTTGTAGAATCTCCGTCAAACCCACTGGCTGAAGTGGCTGATATTCAGGCGCTTTCAGATCTTGCACATGCTCATGATGCATTACTGGCAATTGATAACAGCTTCTGTACACCTGTATTACAACAACCAATCAAATTTGGTGCTGACCTCGTTGTATATTCAGCTACGAAGTACCTGGATGGGCAAGGTCGTGCATTGGGTGGTGCAGTTGTCGGTAATCACAAATTGCTTGAAGAAATTTTCGGTTATGTGCGTACCACAGGCCCATCTATGAGTCCGTTCAATGCCTGGGTGTTCCTAAAGGGTCTGGAAACCTTACGTCTGCGTATGCGTGAACACTCCGCAAGTGCACAGAAACTCGCTGAATACTTAAATGCACATCCAAAAGTAGAAAAAGTGTACTACGCAGGTCTGCCTGAGCATGTAGGTCATGAACTGGCGGCAAAGCAGCAAACCGGCTTCGGTGGTATCGTATCATTTGAAGTGAAAGGTGGTCGTGAAGGTGCCTGGAAAGTCATCGACAATACTCAGTTTATTTCCATCACGGGTAATTTGGGTGATGCGAAATCAACGATTACTCACCCGGCAACGACAACGCATGGCAAACTTTCACCTGAAGCAAAAGAAGCCGCAGGTATTCGTGAAGGTTTAATTCGTGTTTCTGTTGGTTTGGAAGATATTGATGATATTATCCGTGACATTACACGCGGTTTAGATCTAATCTAATTTTTATAAATTTATGTTCGGAGATTTTTATGAACATTAACATGTTGATGCAGCAAGCTCAGCGCATGCAAAAGGAAGTAGAAACCAACCTGAAAAAAGCCAAAGAAGAGCTTGCACTGGTAGAGGTTCATGCTGAAGCGGGCGGTGGTCTGGTAAAAGTAACGATGACTGCTCGTAATGTGGTAAAACGCATTCAGATTGATCCAGAGCTTCTACAGGATGATCCAGATATGATCGAAGACCTAATCGCGGCTGCAATGAATGATGCGGCACGCCAAGCTGAAGCAATTTCAGAAGAACGTATGAAGTCTGCAAACCAGGGCATGGGCTTACCTCCAGGTCTGGCTGGCCTGTTCTAAGGAAATTTGCGCAATGTTTAGTGATCGTTTTGATCAACTGGTTCAAGCATTACGCATCTTGCCAAGCGTTGGGCCCAAATCGGCCCAGCGTATGGCATTGCATCTGATCATGAAAAACCGTGAAGGTGCGATTGGTCTGGCACATGCATTGACTGAAGCAACCAACCATATTCATGAATGTTCAATCTGTCATTCACTCACTGAAGATGAAGTCTGTAATATCTGCACCTCAACTGAACGTGATGATGAGCTGCTTTGTGTGGTGGAATCACCAGCGGATGTGATGGCTATTGAGCAGAGTGGTAGTTTTCGTGGTAAATACCATGTATTGGGTGGACATTTGTCACCACTAGATGGAATTGGGCCTGAAGAAATTGGGATTCCATATCTACTCGAGCGTTTAAATAGAGGTCAGATTCGTGAAGTGATTCTGGCTACGAATGCAACTGTAGAAGGACAGGCGACTGCGCACTACCTCATGGAAGCCAGCAAGCATTTACCGATTCAGATTACCCGGATTGCCCAAGGTGTACCACAAGGTGGTGAACTGGAATATGTAGACAGCCATACCTTAAGTCAGGCTGTACATAACCGCATGCGGATGAAATAAACCTGTTTCTCTGCATGCGTTTTACTAAAAAGAAGAACAAGTTAGAAAAAATACGAGAATATTCATTTAATTTATCGATATTGTTATTTCGAAATTTTATAGCTAAATGTTTATTTTTTTATCATAAATATTATAAATATCAGTTAAGATAACTATATTCGGACATCCACATTACGCTGATTCAGTCATTTATGTTTCAATTTATTCAAGATCAAGCTGGACTCGATCAAGTACTCGCACAAATGGATCAAAGCTCGGTTTATGCTTTGGATACAGAGTTCATTAAGGTCGATACTTTATGGCCGAAACTTGGTGTGTTCCAGATTAATGTCTGTGGCAATGTCTATCTGCTCGACGGCACAACGCTGGATCTGACCGAGTTCTTCAAGCGTCTCTTTGCAGCACAACAGAACATTTTCCATGCCTGTGGAGAAGACATTGATCTGATCTATCACTATACCCAGCAAAAATCTCTAAGTAATGTTTTTGATACCCAAGTAGGGATGGCGTTTCTGGGGCATGGTTTGCAGGTCAGCTATCAGAATGCCTTGAAGCAGATGCTGGATGTAGAAATTGAAAAAGATCAAACCCGTTCAAACTGGTTGGCACGTCCTTTAAGTCATGAACAATTGTTGTATGCAGCCAATGATGTGCATTATCTGGTGCACTTGGGTGATCAGATCAAGCAGGAGTTGAAACAAAAGCACCTGTTAGACTTGGCACTGGAAGATTGCCGCTTCATGACCCGGGAAATTGGTGAGGAAACACCAACAGCCTTGTTATATCAGGATGTTGGTAATTATCGTCATTCACGCCGTCAGCTGATGCAGCTACAGCAGCTTGCAGTATGGCGTGAGCAGATTGCCAAGGCACTGAATATTCCGCGCAGTTTCATCATGAAAAACTCTACCATGATTAATCTGGTGGAAAAGAACCCTAAGAATATGTTCCAGCTCAGCACTGTGAAAGATCTGCGTGCCAATATTATTCGTGATCATGGCAAGATGATTCTGGACCTGCTGAAATTCTTGCCAGATCAATCCGAGTGGCCATTACGTCTGGCACGTCCAATCCGTCATTCTTCAAGTGAAGTCGGTACAAAAGTTGATGCCATCATTCAAAATGTTGTAGATGAAACTTCTATCCCGAAAGAAGTCCTGATGCGCAAAAAATGGATGAATGCGTTGTACCAGCATGTTGTTTTCCACAATGATGAACAGGATTTGCCGGAATTTTTACTTGGCTGGCGTTATGATCATCTGACCAAGCCACTGGTTGAGCTGCTACGTCAGGATGAATCCTATCTTTCTAGACAGATGAAAGTTGTCGACTAAAGCCTGGATAGAAACTTAACTACAAAACTGATTAAAGAAAGAGCAATTATACAAAATCACGACTGATGCGTTAATTATGGCTAATGCCTCAGGTGACGTTTTAAGGTATCCTTGCTACTGATTTTTCTAAATTGTTGTCTAAATCAAAATCATGCAAGTGTCTATCTACAAATCGAGCAAAAAGGATGAAATGTACCTTTATGTGGCTCGTCCAGCTGAAGAAAATGAAGCTGAAACTTTCGATCCACTTCACGTACTGGGCGAAGCTGTCCGCGTAGCATTTGGTCGTGCGACTTTTGTCATGCATCTTGAACTGAGCGAAACCCGCAAGCTGGCACGTGCTAATGTGCTGCACGTGATCGACTCGATTGAAACCCGTGGTTTCTTCCTGCAAATGCCGCCTGAAGGTTTGATTAACCCGAATGCTGTAGAACCAGAAGGTCTTCGTGGTGCTTAATATTTATTCAGGAGTTGTGAAATGAATGGTTATGTAACTGTATTAGATTCAATTCCTGAAGAATCGATTGCCATCGCGGTATACCTGATAGGCAGTATAATTGCACTGTTGTGCTGGTATGGCGTGACTAAGCGCCTGCCAAAACCGGCAGGTGGCTTTCTCTGGATTTTAGTGTTTGCCATCCTGCTAACGCCGACAGTATCCGAAGGTCCGAATGCCTCATTAGCCCCGGCGATTTTCGGACTGATATTTGGTGTATTGACCAAGGAACAAGAACTGGTCTGGATCAATGCCTCACTCATTCTGTTTGTGATTGGTATTGCTTCACTGATCGGCTATTGCTGGTCAAGCTATGTAACAAATAAAGCAAAGATTGCTGTAAACAAAAAAACTTCACCACTGTAAATAAAAAAATAAGGTTAAATCATGTCTGTGGATCATCAACAGTTTTCTGGTACAAGTCAGTATATTGCAACTGATAGTTTAAAATTGGCTGTCAAAGCCGCACGCAGTTTACAAAAACCGCTGCTGGTCAAAGGTGAGCCGGGCACAGGTAAAACCCTGTTGGCAGAACAGGTGGCTGAAAGCCTGGGAATGAAACTCATCACCTGGCACATCAAGTCCACCACCAAAGCCCAGCAAGGCCTTTACGAATATGATGCAGTATCGCGTCTGCGTGACAGCCAATTGGGTGATGACCGTGTCTATGACATCAAAAACTACATCAAGCCAGGAAAACTGTGGGAAGCATTTAGCAGTGAAGAGCGCTGTGTATTGCTGATTGATGAAATCGACAAGGCAGATATTGAATTCCCAAATGACCTGTTACATGAGCTCGATAAGATGTCGTTCTTTGTGTATGAAACAGGCGAAACTATTACTGCAAAACAGCGTCCAATTGTCATCATTACCTCAAATAATGAAAAGGAATTGCCGGATGCTTTCCTGCGTCGCTGTTTCTTCCATTACATCGAATTTCCTGATGAAGCGACCATGCGTGACATCATTGATGTGCATTTCGAGAATATTTCAGCAACCTTGGTAAATGAGGCATTGCAAGTATTCTTTAAATTACGTCAGGTTCCGGGCCTGAAAAAACCACCTTCAACTTCTGAATTAATTGACTGGTTAAGTCTGTTAATGGCAGATGATATGCCAGAAGATGTATTGCGTAATGCCGATAAATCTAAAGCCATTCCACCGCTGTATGGTGCGCTGATCAAAAACGAGCAGGATGTCCAGCTGCTTGAACGCCTAGCATTCATGTCACGCCGTTAAGGGAGAAACACGCATGTTCGTGCGACTGTTTTATACCTTGCGCAAATACGGTGTACCGGTATCTACCCGTGAGCTGATTGACCTGAATCAGGCAGTTGCTGAAGGTATTGTTTTTGCCGATCAGGACGAGTTCTATCAGCTGGCCAAAACCGTCATGGTCAAAGACGAGCGCTATTTCGATAAGTTCGATCGTGCCATGAAAGACTATTTTGATGGGATCGCCACTTTCGATCTGGATGAATTGCTGAATCAGGTGCATAAGCTGCCCAAAGACTGGTTTGATCTGGAACTATTGGAAAAGCATCTGACACCAGAACAGCGTGAAGAGCTGAAAAAAGCCGGTTCACTAGAAGAATTGATGAAAATGCTGGAAGAGCGCTTGCGTGAACAGCATAAAAAACATCAGGGCGGCAATAAAATGATTGGCACTGGCGGCACTTCACCTTTTGGTGCATATGGCGATCATCCTGAAGGTGTGCGTATTGGCGGGCCGGGGCGTAAGCGTTCAGCAGTCAAAGTCTGGGAACAGCGTCAATACCGTAATCTGGATGATGACCAAATTTTGGGTAGCCGTCAGATGCAGTTGGCACTGCGTCGCCTGCGTAAATTTGCCCGTCAGGGTGCTGCTGAAGAACTGGATATTGACAGTACCATTCGTGAAACAGCCAAGCAGGGCATTCTGGATGTGCAATTGGTGCCGGAACGCCGTAATCGCATCAAAGTGCTTATGCTATTTGATGTTGGCGGCTCCATGGATGCACACATTGCCCAGTGTGAGAAACTGTTTAGTGCTGCCAAAACCGAGTTCAAGACTTTGGAATATTTTTATTTCCATAACTGTTTGTATGACTATGTCTGGAAAGATAATTTTCGCCGTTCCAGCACCCGTATGAATACCTGGGATCTGCTGAACACTTATGGTCGCGATTATCGGGTAATCGTGGTTGGTGATGCCAGTATGGCGCCATATGAGCTGCATTCAGTGGGAGGCTCGGTGGAATATATGAATGATGAAGCAGGACAGGTCTGGTTGCAGCGTCTGCGTCAGCATTTTGAAAAAACAGCCTGGTTAAATCCGGAAGAAGAGCGTTACTGGCACTATACGCAGACCATCGGATTGATTCAGCAGATCTTTGAAAAGCATATGTATCCAATGACCCTAAAAGGCATTGAAGATATGACCAAATATCTGGCGCGCTGATTCCATTTATCTATTGATGACTTTATTTATAGTTATTAGTCCTTTAAAACAAAACATTTTAATATAAAGTAGTTTTTATAAATTTAGTTCAGATTGTTAAGGATCGCTATGGATCATCAAATTAATGGTATTGCATTGCCAAATGAAGAGGGTTTTTTTGGGAACTACGGCGGTCAGTTTATTCCGCCAGATCTAAAACAGGCAATGGATGATATTAATGTTGCTTACCAGGAAATTCGTCAAACTGCTGAGTTTCAGAATGAATTAAAAGACCTGTTTGCAAACTATGTTGGTCGTCCGAGTCCATTATTTCATGCCAAACGTCTATCTGATCAACTCGGTGGGGCGCAGATCTACCTAAAACGTGAAGATCTAAACCATACAGGTGCGCACAAAATCAATCACTGTCTGGGTGAAGCATTGTTAGCAAAATACATGGGTAAAACCAAAGTGATTGCTGAAACAGGTGCCGGACAACATGGTGTTGCTTTGGCAACGGCGTGTGCATTGGTTGGTATTCCATGTGAAATTCATATGGGGCAGGTGGATATCGAGAAAGAACACCCGAACGTGGTGAAAATGAAAATTCTCGGTGCCAAACTGATTTCAGTCACTCGTGGTACAGCTACCTTGAAAGATGCGGTAGATAGTGCTTTTGAGGAATATTTAAAAGATCCCAAAAATTATATCTATGCCATCGGTTCGGTGGTCGGACCGCATCCATTTCCAATGATGGTACGTGATTTTCAGTCGATTATTGGTGATGAAATCAAGGTACAAAGTAATGATCGTTTTGGTGCAAACCCGGATTATGTCGTAGCTTGTGTAGGGGGCGGTTCCAATGCGGTGGGCGCATTTACTGCGTTTTTAAATGAACCAGAAGTAAAACTGGTGGGTGTAGAGCCGGCAGGTCATGGTCTGGATACTGACAAACACTCTGCAACGCTGACTTTAGGTAAGCCCAGCCAGATTCATGGTATGGCATGTTATGTATTAGAAGATGAGCAGGGTGAACCTTTACCAGTGCATTCAATTGCATCTGGTCTGGATTATCCAGGTGTCGGTCCGCAGCATAGTCTGCTTAAAGATTTGGGTCGTGTGGAATATACGACGGCAACAGATCAGGAATGTCTGGATGCCTTTATGACTTTATCACGTGTAGAAGGTATTGTGCCTGCGTTGGAAAGTTCACATGCGGTGGCTTGGGCGATTCGTGAAGCAGGTAAATTGCCAAAAGATGTGAAAATTGTTGTGAATCTATCAGGTCGTGGTGATAAAGACTCTGACTATGTGGCTGAAAAGTTAGGTCTCAACTAATCTAGCTATAGCTGTAAATAAAAAACCGCTCAATATGAGCGGTTTTTTATTTCTATCATCTCTTTGTCAATCTAATGTCATTACAAAATGGCTTTTTGAATTAATATTTAACCCGAAATATATTGTTGCAGTTGATCAATCAAAATTTGTTGATCATTCATGGCCGCTTTAACCAAGTCACCAATTGAAGCCAATCCCACCAGTTTTCCTGCTTCTACCACTGGTAAATGACGCAAATGTTTATTGGTCATTAAGCTGAGACAGTCCGGCACAGAAGTGTGGCAATCTACCGTGATTACATTAGAAGTCATGATCTGGCTGACAGTCGTATCAAAGGAAGTACGTTCCATCAGCACAATCTTTCGAGTGTAATCACGCTCGGAAAGAATTCCGACCACTTTATCTTCTTCGACCACTACAATCGCACCGATGTCTTTATCTGCCATTAAAGTAATGGCTTCAAGAACCGTTGCTTCTGGATGAATGGTATAGATTTCTTGAGAGGGCTTGTCTTTGAGTACTTGCGCTACATTCGTCATTATTAAGTCCTTAGCTGTTATTATTTATCCTGAAGTTTAAGCTGTTTATCTTCAGATAATTGCTGTGCTGACTCTATAAATAACATGTTATGCAGCGAAGTGCAGCCCTTGTCCTGAAAAAAAGAAATGACGCACCTGTCCAATTGTCAGCTTAATCTGTTTGCCACTGCCACGTACCAGAACAGGAGTGACATTCAGACGATGCAAGGTGGGTAACAGTGCCCGCTCAAAATCCTCAGGTGTGATTTTGCGCGGAGTATAATTTGGCCAGTTCTTTTTGGCATAATTTGCCGCATGAGATGAATTAAGCCAGAACGGGAACAGGGTTTCATCCTGATCGCGCATCATGCCCCAGCCTTCATGAAACAGTCCCCAAAGTACCCCGCAGTACATCATCGATTTCAGGATGGTGATTTTGACCGCAAGGTCCTTAGGCAGTGGTTGGATATCTTTAATATTTGGCATTTTCATTATGATCAAGCTATCGTAGAACAACGCTGTCATTGTAAGAAAACTATATGAAATTACTGTTTCAGCTTTGCAAGAAATCGTTATGTTAATGCTTCATCATGTATAAGTAATATTGTAACTATAAAAAAAACGCCACCGGGGTGACGTTTTTTTAGGCTTGCATGGTGGCCATGTTTTGCCAGTATTGGGCTTTCATTGAGTCGCGCTCGACACGGAAACCTTGATAATAAAGTTCAGCTAAAAAAAGCGCCGCTTTACCATGGCCTGCACGTGCAGCATCTTCAAGTTGTTTGACAGCATCTGAAAAATTCATTTGTGACTGGATTGTATTCACAGCTTCAGCATACAGATGTTCAAGTTCATGTGGAGAGAATTGTTGAATCATATAAAAACTCCTTAATTTTAATTATGATTACGGATAGACTTTTTAGTCTAACTACAAATATAACTGAGTAATGTTAAACTAATATTACAGAATGGGTGAAAAGTCAATTATTTCATCGAATTTTATTTTTGTTATGTAGTTTACATGATTAAACTATCATCAAATATATTTTTTATTACTATAAGAAGTAACTATTAAGCTAACAACAAGGAGAATAACATGTCGCGCACATTAGATGGAATTGATTTTGATATTCCCCCGACAGCTGGCCAAGTAATGGCATTGGCGCAACTGCACCGGAAAAAATTAGATGCAGCTATTTTCCATAAAGAAATCCATCTAGGGGAATATAGTCTGGCACAGCGTAAAGCAGTCTATGATTTTACCCGTCAGCTAGACGAGAATCAGCGTGAACAATTCTACAAACTTTCTCTGTACACGACAAAAATAGATAACTCATTGAAATAATGTCATAATAAT